>NZ_JBMDXT010000553.1:0-2351 GCF_048594475.1 Nakamurella sp.
CCCGGACTCCAAACGAGTCAACTGACTCGATCAAAATCCACACTGATCAGCACCCACGGGGGTGGACACCAACCAGCACAACCAATTACAATAATTGGCACTGACTATCGGTACGCTGTTGAGTTCTCAAAGAACGGACGCACACCTTCGTGATTCTCTCGAATCCGTCCGGGGCCCGAACTACTGTACCCGCACTTCCCCGCGATTCCAAATCGCTCGGTCCTGCCGGCCACCTCGATTCGGAGCGAAGCGTGCTTCGCCCCACTCCCTGATCGCGGTCGCGATCAACGAGCGTTCTCGTCGGGGTGTTGCTCCGGGACGTCCAGGCCCACCGAACTAGTCGGTCCCTGTGCGTTTCCCCAGGAGCGCGATCCACTCTATCCGTGTCGATCCGCCGAGTCAAATCGGCTTCCCGCACCGGCATTGGTGGATCAGGATGGCTCCGGGCCGTCCAGCCACACCGGATCAGATCCGGTCCCTGTGCGGTTCCCCTTGAGCGATGCCTAAGTTACGGGCCGGTGACCGCGAAGTCAAATCGCCTGCCGAACCCGGGTTCTCGGGCCCATCGGGCCTGGTCGGCGGGGGTACCGGCGGTCGGGGTCAGGCCGCCGGGCCGGAACCGTCCGACAGCTCGATCCCCGCCATGACCCGCTTGCCCCGGCGCAGCACGAGGTAGCGACCGTGCAGCAGATCGTCCGGTCCGGGCACATGCTCGGGATCGGCGATCCGCTCGTTGTTGATCGACGCACCGCCCTCGGCGACGACCCGGCGCGCCTCGGAGAGCGACCTGGTCAGCCCCGCGGCGACGAGCAACGCGACGACGGTCGGCCGCTCGCCGCCGATCCGATGCAGTCCCGCCTCGGTCAGGGCAGCGCGCAGGGTCGGTTCGTCCACCGCGGCCAGATCACCGCGACCGAACAACGCGGCACTGGCCGCGATCGCCGCCTGCGTGGCGGCGGCCCCGTGCACCAGGGTCGTCACGTCGCCGGCCAGCACCCGCTGGGCCGGCCGGGCCTGGGGGCGCTGCGCCTGCTCGCGCTCCAGCTCGGCGATCTCCGGCGCGCTCCGGTCCGTGAACACCCGCAGCAGGTGCCCGACCGAGGCGTCCTCGACCCCCAGCCAGTACTGGTAGAACGCGTACGGGCTGGTCATCTCGGCCGACAGCCAGACCGCGTTGCCCTCGGACTTGCCGAACTTGTTGCCGTGCGAGTCGGTGATCAGCGGGGTCGCCAGCAGGTGCACCGACTCCCCCGTCGCCCGCCGGATCAGGTCGGTGCCGGCCGTGAGGTTGCCCCACTGGTCCTGCCCGCCGGTCTGCAGGGTGCAGCCGAACTCACGGAACAGGTGCAGGTAGTCCATCCCCTGCAGCAGCTGGTAGCTGAACTCGGTGTAGCTGATCCCCTCGTCGCTGGCCAGCCGGGCGGCGACCGCGTCCTTGCGCAGCATGGTGTTGACCCGGAAGTGCTTGCCGATGTCCCGCAGGAAGTCCAGCGCGCTCATCGGGGCGGTCCAGTCCAGGTTGTTGACCATGATCGCCGGGTTGTCCCCGTCGAAATCCAGGAACGGTCGGACCTGCGCCTGGATCCGGCCCACCCAGGCGGCGGTCTGCTCCTTGGTCTTGAGCACCCGCTCGGCGCTCGGGCGCGGGTCGCCGATCAGCCCGGTCGACCCGCCGACCAGGCAGATCACCCGGTGCCCGGCCCGCTGCAGGTGACGCAGCACGATCAGCTGCACCAGATTGCCGAAGTGCAGGCTGGGCGCGGTCGGGTCGAAGCCGCAGTAGGCGGTGATCGGACCGTCGGCCAGGGCCCGGGCCAGCGCACCCTCGTCGGTGGTCAGCGCGACCAGGCCCCGCCAGCGCAGCTCGTCGAGCACGCTCGGTGGGGCCGGCGCCGCACCATCGGGGCCAGCGGCATCGGTGGCCTCGGCTCCGGGGACCGCCGAGTCGGATTCGGCGGCGGGATCGGCAGCGGGATCGGCAGCGGGATCGGCAGCGGGATCGGCGGTGGTCGGGGGCACGGCGGCAACGTCGGACACGCCGTCCATCCTGGCAGCCCGGTCCGGCCCGGCGGCGCCGGGACAGCTCACGACCGCGCGGGGGGCCAGGTCAGGACGGTCGCCGGCGGGTGGCCCGGGTGCCGCGGCGGTAGGCGCTGACCGTGGGATGACCGGCCTCGACGAACCGCCAGGGCACGTCGACGGCGACCGACACCCCCACCCGGGGACCGGCCTGCACGCGCTCCGGCGGCCCGCTCCCGGCGCGCAGCTCCAGCGGTCCGTCCGGGGCGGCCAGGTCCAGGCCGGAGTCGGCGCCGGTGACGCCGAGCACCGCGGCCAGGCCGGCCGGGCCG
>NZ_JBMDXT010000554.1:0-13532 GCF_048594475.1 Nakamurella sp.
GCCCAGCATCGCGTTGGCCGCGGTGTAGGTCGCCTCGACCTCCTCGAACCGGTGGCCCAACCCCAGCGCGATGGCCTGCTGGCGCAGGTTGGACAGCTGGCCGCCGGGGATCTCGTGCTGGTAGACCCGTCCGGTCGGGGCGCGCAGGCCCGACTCGAACGGCGCGTAGAGGGCCCGCACGGCCTCCCAGTACGGCTCCAGCTCCTGCACCGCGTGTAGGTCCAGACCGGTCTGCCGGCCGGTGAAGTCGGTCGCCGCGACCAGCGCCGACATCGGCGGCTGGGAGGTGGTCCCGGCCATCGACGCGCTGGCCGCGTCGACCGCGTCCACGCCGGCGGCCGACGCCGCCAGCAGGGTGGCCAGCTGGCCGCCGGCGGTGTCGTGGGTGTGCAGGTGCAGCGGCAGGTCGAACCGCTCGCGCAGCGCCGTGACCAGCGTGTGCGCGGCCGGCGCGCGCAGCAGCCCGGCCATGTCCTTGATCGCCAGCACGTGCGCGCCGGCGTCCACGATCTGCTCGGCCAGCCGCAGGTAGTAGTCCAGCGTGTAGAGCTTCTCGGCCGGGTTGGACAGGTCGCCGGTGTAGCACAGAGCCACCTCGGCGACCGCGGTGCCGGTCGCCCGGACGGCGTCGATGGCCGGCCGCATCTGGCTCACGTCATTGAGGGCGTCGAAGATGCGGAAGATGTCGACGCCCGTCGACGCCGCCTCCTGGACGAAGGCGTCGGTGACGGCGCGCGGGTACGGCGTGTAGCCGACGGTGTTCCGGCCGCGCAGCAGCATCTGCAGGGCGATGGTCGGGATGGCCTCGCGCAGGGTGGCCAACCGCTCCCAGGGATCCTCGGACAGGAATCGGAGCGCGACGTCGTAGGTGGCCCCGCCCCACGCCTCGATGGACAGCAGTTGGGGCGTCAGCCGGGCGACGGCCGGCCCGATCATGGCCAGGTCGCGGGTGCGTACCCGGGTGGCCAGCAGGCTCTGGTGCGCGTCGCGGAACGTGGTGTCGGTGACGAGCAGGTCGGGCGCGGCGCGCAGCCGGGCGGCGAAGGCCTCCGGACCGAGGTCGACCAGCGCCTGCCGGGTGCCGGGCGGCGCCGGATGGGTCAGATCGACCGCGGGCAGCTTCAGGTGCGGCTCGATCAGGCCGCGCGGGCGGGCGCCGTACGGCTTGTTGATGGTGACGTCGGCCAGGTAGGACAGCAGCCGGGTGCCGCGGTCGGCGCTGTGCCGGGCGGTGAGCAGCTCGGGGTGGGTCTCGATGAAGCTGGTGGTGACGCCGCCGGCGGCGAAATCGGGGTCCTCGAGCACGGCCATCAGGAACGGGATGTTGGTGGCCACCCCGCGGACGCGGAACTCGGCCAGCGCCCGCCGGGCCCGGGCCACGGCCTGCTGCCAGTCGCGACCGCGGCAGGTCAGCTTGACCAGCAGCGAGTCGAAGTGGGCCGAGACGTCGGCGCCGGAGTGCACCGTGCCGCCGTCCACGCGGACCCCGCCGCCGCCGGGCGATCGGTAGGTGTTGATCTTGCCGGTGTCCGGGCGGAAGCCGTTGGCCGGATCCTCGGTGGTGATCCGGCACTGCAGGGCGGCCCCGTTGACCCGGATGCTGTCCTGGGACAGCCCCAGGTCGGCCAGGGTCTCACCGGCCGCGATGCGGATCTGCGCGCCGACCAGGTCGACGTCGGTGACCTCCTCGGTCACCGTGTGCTCCACCTGGATGCGCGGGTTCATCTCGATGAAGTGGTAGCGGGCGTCCGGCCCGTCCCCTTCGACCAGGAACTCGACGGTGCCGGCGTTGACGTAGCCGATGTGCCGGGCGAAGGCCACCGCGTCGTCGCAGATGCGTTGCCGCAGGCCCGGATCCAGCCCGACCGCGGGCGCGACCTCGATCACCTTCTGGTGCCGGCGCTGCACCGAGCAGTCCCGCTCGAACAGGTGGATGGTGCCGGCCGGGTCGCCCGCGCCGCCGCGGTGGTCGGCCAGGATCTGCACCTCGATGTGCCGCGGGTCGACCACGGCCCGCTCCAGGAAGACCGTCGGATCGCCGAACGCCGAGTCGGCCTCGCGCATCGCGGTGGCCAGGGCCTCCGGCAGTTCAGGTGGGGTGTTCACCCGGCGCATGCCCCGGCCGCCGCCGCCGGCGACCGCCTTGACGAACACCGGGAAGCCGATCGCCTCGGCCGCCGCGATCAGCGTCGACGGGTCGGCGCTGGGCGCGCTGGACGGCAGGACCGGCACGCCGGCCGCGGTGGCCGCGGCGACCGCGGTCGCCTTGTTCCCGGCCATCTCCAGCACCTGCGCGGACGGCCCGATGAACGTGATGCCGGCGTCGGCGCAGGCCTGGGCCAGATCGGGGTTCTCGGACAGGAAGCCGTAGCCCGGGTAGACCGCGTCGGCCCCGGCGGACACCGCCGTCCGCACGATCGAGTCGATGTCCAGGTAGGCCCGGACCGGATGGCCGCGCTCGCCGATCTGGTACGCCTCGGTGGCCTTCTGCCGGTGCACCGAGTTGCGGTCCTCCCACGGGAACACCGCCACCGAGTCGATGCCGAGCTCCCAGGCCGCGCGAAAGGCCCGGACCGCGATCTCGCCGCGGTTGGCCACCAGGATCTTCGAGAACATGCCGAGGAACCTACCCGGGCGGCCCGACACCGACCCCGAGCGGTCGACCGGCGCGAACCGCCGGCGCGCACCCGCCGGACTCAGCCCTTGTCCAGGTAGTCCTGCTCCTGCTCGGCGATGACGGCCGCGACCATGTCGGCCAGCCCGGGCCGGCGGGCCATCTCCGGGTCGTCGCCGACGAGCCCGGCGGCATCGGTGCGGGCCCGCTCGATGGTGTCCCGGTCGCGCAGCAGCGAGAGCTGGCGCAGTGCCGTGGAGCGGCCGGCCTGGGCGGTGCCGAGCACGTTGCCCTCGCGGCGCAGCTCGAGGTCGGCCTCGGCCAGCTCGAACCCGTCGGTGGTGGCCGCGACGGCGTCCAGCCGGGCCCGGCCCGGGGTGCCGGCGGGCGCCTCGCTGACCAGCAGGCAGATGCCGGGGGCCGACCCACGGCCGACCCGGCCGCGCAGCTGGTGCAGCTGGGACATGCCGAACCGCTCGGCGTCCATGATCACCATCATGGTCGCGTTGGGCACGTCCACGCCGACCTCGATGACCGTGGTGGCCACCAGCACGTCCAGCTCGCCGCGCGCGAACGCGGACATCACCTCGTCCTTCTCGGCCGGCACCAGGCGGCCGTGCAGCACACCCAGGCGCAGGCCGGCGAGCGGTCCGTCCCGCAGCATCGCCGCGACCTGGGTGACGGCCAGCGGCGGACGCTTGCCGTCCGCCGCGCCCGGGTCGGCGTCGGGGTCGGCGTCCGGGTCGAACACGGTGCCGTCCTCGAACAGCTCCCCGCCGTTCTCGCCGCCCCCCTCGTCGCCGATCTTGGGACAGACGACGTAGGCCTGGTGCCCCTTGCCGACCTCCTCGCGGATGCGTTCCCAGGCCCGCTCGACCCAGGCCGGCTTCTCGGCGGCCGGCACGACGGTGGTGCCGATCGGTGACCGTCCGCGGGGCAGCTGGGTCAGGGTGGAGGTGTCCAGGTCGCCAAACACCGTCATCGCGACGGTCCGCGGGATCGGCGTCGCGGTCATCACCAGCACGTGCGGCGGGCTGCCCGCGGGATGCTTGGTGCGCAGGGCATGCCGCTGCTCGACGCCGAAGCGGTGCTGCTCGTCCACCACGATCAGGCCGAGGTTGGCGAAGAACACGCCCTCGGACAGCAGCGCGTGGGTGCCGACGACGATGCCGGCCTGACCGGAGGCGATGTTCAGCAGGGCCTGCTTGCGGGCCTTGGCGCCGAGCGACCCGGTCAGCAGGGTGATGGCGGTCGCGCCGGCCGGTGCGCCCAGCTCCCCGCCGCGGCCCAGCGGCCCGAGCACCTGGCGCAGCGACCGGGCGTGCTGCGCGGCCAGCACCTCGGTCGGCGCCAGCATCACCGCCTGCCGGCCCGAGTCGATCACCTGGAGCATCGCCCGCAGCGCGACCACGGTCTTGCCCGAACCGACCTCACCCTGCAGCAACCGGTTCATCGGGTGGATGGTGGCCAGGTCGGCGGCGATCACCTCGCCCACCGCCCGCTGGCCCTCGGTCAGCTCGAAGGGCAGGTCGGCGTCGAAGGCGTCCAGCAGGCCGCCGGGGATCCGCGGGCACGGTTCGGCCGGGAACCGCTTCGCCTCGGCCCGGCGCCGGGCCAGCACCAGCTGCACGGCCAGCGCCTCGTCGTACCGCAGCCGTTCCTGGGCCTTGTCCAGGTGCTCGTGGGTACGCGGCCGGTGGATGTCCTGGAGCGCCGTGGCCAGGTCGATGAGGCCGTGCTCGGCCAGCAGGACATCGGGCACCGGGTCCTCGATCGCCGGCCGCAGGTCCAGCACGGTCCGCACCGACTGCTGCAGGACGGCCTGGGAGATGCCGTCGACCAGCGGGTACACCGGGATGACGCCGCCGGGGAACGACTCGATGACCTCCAGCGCCGCGCCGTCGTCCCGCTCGCCCGAGCCCGAGGTGTCCGAGAGCACCGCCACCGTCGGCGAGCTCATCTGCAGCTTGTCCTGGAACGTGCTGACCTTGCCCGAGAACATCGCGTCGGTGCCGACCGGCAGCGCCCTGGCCCAGTGGTACTGGTTGAAGAACGTGCACGTCAGCTGGCGATTGCTGTCCCCGATGACCACGTTGGTGATGTGCCGGACCGGCGGCCGCCCGCCGCCCCGCCCGCGGCCGCGACCGCCGCCGGCGCCCCGGTAGCCAAGGTCGCGTTCGGTCACCCGGACGACGCGGCCCCAGACCGTGGCCCGCTCCCCGACCACCAGCTTGGCCAGGTCGGTCAGCTTGCCCCGCTGGTCGTACTTGCGCGGGTAGTACCGCAGCAGGTCACCGACGGTGGCCAGCTGCAGCTTGTCGGTCAGCCGGTTCGCCGTGCGGGCGCCCACCACGCCCTTGAGCGGGGTGTCCAGCCCGATCTGTGCCACGTTCGTCCAGTCCCCGCGTCCTCGGCCGGCATTACCCCACCATCTTGACCCCGGCCACCGACAGGCCGCCGCCGACCCTCCGCGCGACGCCGGTCGACGCGGGGTCTGGAGCGCCGAGGCCCGTCGAGGCCCCGGGCGCGGTGTCGCCCGGCGGCGATCAGGACAGGGCGGCGACCACCAGCAGCACGCCGGCCACCTCGGCCACGGCGCCGAAGGCGAGGAACGCCGAGCCGACCAGCCGGCCGGAGGCCGCGCCGGCGCTCACGACGGCGTCCTGCGGGTCGGCCGGATTGACCAGCACGGCCACTGTCTGCCCGGTCCGGTCCGCGCCGCCGGCGGTGGTGAACCGGTTCCAGAAGCGGACCGGCCGGCCGTCGGGGCCCGGGTACTCGACCTGGCACCGCTGGTGGCCGTCTCCGTCCAGGCGGGACCCGACGACGACCCCGGTCACCGGGCGC
Source organism: Nakamurella sp. (assembly GCF_048594475.1). NCBI lineage: Bacteria > Bacillati > Actinomycetota > Actinomycetes > Nakamurellales > Nakamurellaceae > Nakamurella > Nakamurella sp. The sequence goes on from NZ_JBMDXT010000554.1 coordinate 5,462, forward strand.
CAGGCTCGACGGCGCCGCCGATCCGCGGTGGTGGTCAGCACCCCGATCACCACGAACACCCCGCCGGCGGCGAGCACCGCCACCCCGGCCCAGAGCGGGATCGCCAGGCCCCCGGTCATGCCGACCCCGCCAGGATGCCCACCACCGGTCAGCCGATCCGGGTGATCGTCAGATCGAACGGCATCCCGCTGGCGTAGAGCTGCTCGATCACCTCGCCCGGGTGATCGGTGTGCAGGTGCACGGCCGGGTCGCCGCCGGTCGGCCAGATCGAGACCTCCCGGCACAGCCGTCCCAGTTCCCCGGTCAGCCCGGGAAGCGACGCCGCCTCGACGTGCAGGGTGCAGGTGATCTCGGCCAGGAACGTCACCCCCCGGTTCTCCCCCGGTCCGGCGCCGCAGCCCGCCGGGCGGGCGGGGGGCAGGGGGTCCCGGCACTCGTGTTCCAGGGCGAGCAGCACCATCCCGATCAGCGCCTTGGCCCGGTCGTCGGACCGGCCCTCGCCGGTCCCCGGCCCGTCCGCGGGCAGCCCGGTCAACCAGCTGTTGGCCACCGTCTGCGCGGCCCGGGCGGCCACCTGGCGCAGATCCGCGCCGTCGACCACCAGCTCGGCACCGGCCACCCCGGCCGAGCGGGCGGCCTCCGCGACCGTCGGGCCGGCCGTCGCCGAGCGCGGGACCGACGACCCGCGGGTGGCCTCGTCCAAGGCCGCCGCGCCGGCGTTCAGACCCGCGGCCAGGGCCAGCCCGCCGGACACCGCCGACCCCGGGTCCAGCCCGCCCATCAGGTCGGCGGCCGTCTCGGTCACCAGCAGCCGGCGGGCCTCGGAGATGCCGGCCGCCAGGCCGGTGAGGTAGCCGCGGAGCAACTCAGCCGCGGGCTCGGTCAACGGCAGCACCGGGGCCGGCGGCGGGAGGTCCCGGACCGCGCAGGCGACGGCGATGCCGCCCTCGTCCAGCACCTCACGCTCCTGGGCGGACGGCCGGATCCCCCAGCGGGCGGTCACCGCCGGATCCGGCCGGCGCAACCGGTCGAACCAGCGAGCGACGAGATCGGCGTCCAGCGCGAGCATGGGTCCCATGGTGCCCCAGCCCTCCGCGCGCGACACCCGGATCAGCGCCCGTCACCCGCCAGCCACCGTTCGAGCCAGGTGGTGTGCAGGTCGTTGGTGACCACGTCGGCCTGGTCGAGCAGCTCCGCGAAGAACGGCAGCGTGGTCCGCGGACCGCCGAGCCGGGTCTCGCGCAGGGCCCGGCGCAGGCGGGCCAGCGCGGCCGGGCGGTCCGGTGCCCAGACGATGAGCTTGCCGATCATGGAGTCGTAGTACGGACCGATGACGGCCCCGTCCTCGGCCATGGTGTCGATCCGCACCCCCGGTCCGGCCGGCCAGCGCAGCCCGTCGATCGTCCCCGGTGACGGCCGGAAGGCCCGGGCCGGATCCTCGGCGTTGATCCGCACCTCGATCGCGTGGCCGCGCCGGACGACGTCCGGCTGGGCCAGCGGCAGCGGATCGCCCTGCGCGACGGTGAGCATCAGCCGGATCAGGTCGACCCCGCAGATCTCCTCGGTGATCGGGTGTTCCACCTGGATCCGGGTGTTCATCTCGATGAAGAAGTACTCGCCGGTGGACGGGTCGTAGAGGAACTCGACGGTGCCGGCGCCGCGGTAGCGGACCGACCGGGCCAGCGCGACCGCGGCGGCACACAGGCGGGCCCGGGTGTCCTCGTCCAGCACCGCGGCCGGCGCCTCCTCCCAGATCTTCTGCCGGCGGCGCTGCAGCGAACAGTCGCGCTCGAAGAAGTGCACGACGTCGGTCCCGTCGCCGACGACCTGGACCTCGATGTGCCGGGCCCGCGGGACGAACCGCTCGAGGTAGATCCCGCCGTCGCCGAAGGCCGCCTGCGCCTCGGCCCGGGCGGCGGCCACGCCGGCGACCAGCTCGGCGTCGTCGCCGGCGATCCGGATGCCGCGGCCACCGCCGCCGGCCGCCGCCTTGATCAGCATCGGGTAGCCGATCCGGGCCGCCGCCACCAGTGCGGCGTCGGCATCGGCGATCAGCCCGTCACTGCCCGGGACGACCGGGACGCCGGCCGCCTTCGCCGTGGCGATGGCCTGGGCCTTGTGTCCCATCCGGGCGATGGTCCGGGCGTCGGGCCCCACCCAGGTCAGCCCGGCCGCGGTCACCGCCCGGGCGAAGTCGGCGTTCTCCGAGAGGAATCCGTAGCCGGGATGGACGGCATCGGCCCCGGTGCGCCGGGCCGCGGCCAGCAGCGCGTCGGCGTCGAGGTAGCTCTCGCGGGCGTGGGCGCCGCCGATGCGCACCGCCTCGTCGGCCAGCTGCACCGCGAGGGAGTGCTCGTCGGCGTCGCTGTGCACGGCGATCGCGGTGATGCCCATCTCGCCGGCCGCCCGGATCACCCGCACGGCGATCTCGCCACGGTTGGCGACCAGGAGTCGGCGGATCGGGGCCATGATGTCTCCTTCTCCCCTCGCGCGGGCTTGTCTCGGACAGGCACGGCGCGAGGCGGGTTTGGCGTCTGGCCGCCGGATCAGTACCCTAGGGAGGTTGCCCGGCGGCCGCCGGGCCGTAGTTGACTGCTCTGAACGGCCGCTGTGACACCGGTCTGGCCGCTCGCATGGATTGTGACAGGGGTGTTCGGCGTGGCTGCCGTGTGTGAAGTGTGTGGCAAGGGTCCGGGATTCGGCATGAGCGTGTCCCACTCGCACCGGCGGACGAACCGCCGGTGGAACCCGAACGTTCAGCCGGTGCGGGCGCAGGTCGCGCCGGGCACCGTGCGCAAGATCAGTGTGTGCACGTCGTGCATCAAGGCCGGCAAGGTCGTCCGGGGCTGACCCCGCTCGTCCCGCCCGCTCCGACGAGAACGGCGCCGATCGTCATCGATCGGCGCCGTTTCCGTGTTTCCCCGGGGCACGTCGTCGGGCCCCGGGGAAGCCTCGTTCCCCCGCTCAGCCCAGCCGGGTGAGCCAGCCGTGGGTGTCCGGGATGCGGCCGTACTGCAGATCGGTCAGCCGCTGCCGCAGTTCCATCGTGATCGGTCCGGGCTTGCCGCCGTTGATGTCGAACCCGCCCTCGGCGTGCAGGACCGAGCCGACCGGGGTGATGACCGCCGCCGTCCCGCAGGCGAACACCTCGGTCAGCTCCCCGCTCTCGACCTTCTTGGCCCATTCGTCCGTCGAGATCCGCCGTTCCGCGGCGCCGTAGCCCAGCTCGCGAGCCATCTCCAGCAACGAGTCACGGGTGATACCCGGCAACAGCGACCCGGACAGCTCGGGGGTGACCAGCTCCGCGGTGGGCCCGGAGCCCATCACGAAGAACAGGTTCATCCCGCCCATCTCCTCGACCCACCGCCGCTCGACGGCGTCCAGCCAGACGACCTGGTCGCAGCCCTTCTCCGCAGCCTGCGCCTGGGCGGCCAGGGACGCGGCGTAGTTGCCGCCGAACTTGGCCGCGCCGGTGCCCCCGGGGGCGGCCCGCACGTACTCGGTCGACCACCAGACGCTGACCGGGGCGACCCCGCGCGGGAAGTACGGACCGGCCGGCGAGGCGATCACGCAGAACAGGTAGCTGTTGGAGGGCCGGACGCCGAGGCCGACCTCGGTCGCGATGACGAACGGCCGGATGTACAGCGAGGACTCACCGCCGCGCGGCACCCACTCGCCGTCGACCGCCAGCAGCTCGCGGATCGCCCCCAGGAACAGCTCCTCCGGCAGCTGCGGGACGGCCAGCCGGTCGGCCGAGCGGTTGAACCGGGCGGCATTGGCCTCGGGCCGGAAAGCCGCGAGCGACCCGTCCGCCTGGGCGAAGACCTTGAGCCCCTCGAAGATCTCCTGGCCGTAGTGCAGCACCATGGTGGCCGGGTCGATCGAGAACGGGCCGTAGGGCACCACGCGCGGGTCGTGCCAGCCCTGGCCCTCGTCGTAGTCGATGAGGACCATGTGGTCGGTGAAATAGCGGCCGAACCCGGGCGCCGCGTGGATCTCGTCCCGCCGGCTGACGCTGACGGGCGAAGGATGCAGTTCGCGCCGGAACGTCGGGAGCGCGCTCGCGCCGGCGGTGGAGGTCGTCATGGAGCAACGATATCGCAATTAGTAGGACGTCCGAGTATCTCGTCCGGGCCGCCGCTGAAATCAGGCCAGTTCTACCGGATCGGCCTGGTCGGCGCACCCGGGGACGGGCGGCTCAGCGCACGTGGGCCGGGACGAACGGCGGCTTGACCACCCGCACCCGCATGGTCCGGCCGCGCACGTCGACCCCGATCTCGTCGCCCTCGACGATCCCGGCCACGGTGTCGATCAGGGCCAGCGCGATGCCGACGCCCAGGGTCGGGGAGAACGTCCCGGAGGTGGTCTCACCGATCCGCGTGCCGCCCCCGTCGACCACCGGCAGGTGCCCGCGCAGCACCCCGCGGTCGAGCGCCAGCAGGCCCCAGGAGGCGCGGTGCGGGCCGTTCTCCCGCTCGGCCAGCAGCACGTCGCGGCCGAAGAAGCTGGGCTTGCGCCAGCCGACCGCCCACCCGACCCGGGCCTGCACCGGGGTGATCTCGGGGCCCAGGTCCTGGCCGTGCAGCGCATAGCCCATCTCGGTCCGCAGCGTGTCGCGCGCGCCGAGCCCGGCCGGCCGGCCGCCGCGCCGGTCCGCCTCGTGCACCACCGCGTCCCACACCGCCTCCGCGTCCGTCCAGGCCGGAAGCAGTTCGTAGCCGTGCTCGCCGGTGTACCCGGTGCGGCAGACCCGCACCGGCAGCCCGTCCAGGGTGCCGTCCCGCCAGGACATGTAGTCCAGGTCCGACGGCAGGCCGACCGCGTCGAGCACCTCGGCGGAGGCCGGGCCCTGCACGGCCAGCACCGCGTGGTCGGTGTGCCGGTCCACCACCTCGACGCCCGCGGGCGCCGCTGCGGCCAGGGCGGCGACGACCGCGGCGGTGTTGGCCGCGTTCGGCACCAGGAACACCTCGTCGGGCGAGACCAGGTAGGCGATCAGGTCGTCCAGCACCCCGCCGTCCCCGGTGCAGCACAGGGTGTACTGCGCCTGTCCCGGCCGGATCCGGCCCAGGTCGTTGCTCAGGCAGTCGTTGAGAAAGGCCGCCGCGCCCGGTCCGGTGACCGATGCCTTGCCCAGATGGGACACGTCGAACACGCCGACGCTGGTGCGCACCGCGGTGTGCTCGGCGACCACGCCGGCCCCGGCGTAGGAGATCGGCATGTCCCACCCCCCGAAGGCGCCCATGGTCGCGCCCAGGGCGCGGTGCCGGGCATCCAGCGGGGAGTGCTTGAGCGGGGCGGGCATCTCGGCGTCGGGGTCGGCCATGCGCCGACCGTAACGTGCGCTCGTCCCGGGGCGCACCGGTGCCCGCCGCACGCGCGGGACCGGCCCGGCTACGGTGCAGGGCATGACACGCCTGAGCCTGACCACCGCCGATCCGTTGACCCTCAAGGCCGATGCCCTGGTGGTCGCCGCGCAGCAGGGCGCGGACGGTCCCGTCGCCCTCGACGAGCGGTTCGCCGAACTGGTCGCGGCCGCCGGGCTGGCCGGGGCCACCGGGCGCACGGGCGGCACGGTCACGCTGCCGGGATCCGGCCGGGCCGGGGCCGATCGGGTGGTGGTGGTCGGTCTGGGCAAGCCCGTCCCCGAGGCCGGTGACGGCGCGGGCGGGAGCGGGCCCGGCACCGAGCTGGCCGACCGGGTCCGGATCGCCGCCGGCGCGGCCTCCCGGGCGGTGGCCGGTCACGGGAAGGTGGTCTCGACGCTCTCGCTGGTCGACGCGGCCGCGGCCGCCGAGGGGCATCTGCTCGGCGCGTACGTGTTCGATACCTACAAGAAGCCGTCCGCGGCGCCGGTCGATGCGGTCGTGCTGGCCGTGCCGTCGGCCAACAAGGCGGCCAAGCAGGTGCTGGAGCGGGCCACCGTGGCCGCCGAGTCCGTCGCGTTCGCCCGTGACCTGGTCAACTCGGCGCCCAACGACCTCTTCCCGGCCGAGTTCGCCCGGCGCGCCTCGGCCGCGGCCACCAAGGCCGGCCTGAGCGTCGAGGTGCTCGACGAGAAGGCCCTGGCCAAGGGTGGCTACGGCGGCATCCTGGGGGTCGGCGCGGGCTCGTCGCGGCCGCCGCGGCTGGTGCGCATCGCGTACACCCCGGCGAAGTCCTCGGCGACCGTCGCCCTGGTCGGCAAGGGCATCACCTTCGACACCGGCGGCATCTCGATCAAGCCCGGGCCCAAGATGGACCAGATGACCAGCGACATGGCCGGCGCCGCCGCGGTCGTCGCCGCCGTGCTCGGCGCCGCCCGGCTCGCCCTGCCGGTCACGGTGATCGCCTACGCCGCGCTGGCCGAGAACATGCCGTCGGGCACCGCCTACCGCCCCGGCGACGTGCTGCGCCACTACGGCGGCGCGAGCACCGGCCGCGGCCGGGCGGCCACCGCGGGCAAGACCGTGCACGTGCTCAACACCGACGCCGAGGGTCGGCTGGTGCTGGCCGACGCGATCGTCCGGGCCTGCGAGGACGGCCCGCAGTACCTGCTGGAGACGTCCACCCTGACCGGGGCGCAGGTCGTCGCGCTGGGCAAGCGGACGATGGGCGTGATGGGCACTCCGGCGCTGCGGGACCGGGTCGCCGAGCTCGCCCGGTCGGTCGGGGAGGGCGGCTGGGCGATGCCCCTGCCCGAGCACCTGCGGGAGGGCCTTGACTCGCCGCTGGCCGACCTGCAGAACATCTCGAACGAGCCGGCCGGCGGCATGCTGGTGGCCGGGCATTACCTGGCCGAGTTCGTCGCGGACGGCGTGCAGTGGGTCCACCTGGACGTCGCCGGCCCGTCCTTCAACGACGGGAAGCCCTACGGCTACACCGCTTCCGGGGGCACCGGGGTGCCCGTTCGCACCTTGCTGGCCGCCCTGGCCGAGATCGCCGCGGGCTGAGCCGGCGCCGGGCGCCGGCCGGTCAGTGCTGGTCGTCGAGGGCGGCGCGCTGTTCGCGCTCGCGCAGGATCGTCTGCCGGCGCGAGTAGTCGCGCATCCGCTGCGGGTACCCGACGATCATCGCGTCGTAGATCGGCAGCTGGTGGGCGTGCGCGAACTTCTGCGCCGCCTTGGGCGAGGAGATGCGGCGCCGGGTGAACTCGCCGTCGTGGGCGACCAGCACGACGCTGGTGCCGGTCACCGCCGTCTTGGGTTCGACGAAAACCTCGACGCCGCGCCGGCGGCCCGCCCACTCGGCCAGGTCGTCGGCCACCTTGCCGCGCGGCGGCTTCCCGCCGGCGGTCGCGCCCGACGACGCCGCCGGGTCCGATCGGCGGCCCAGTCTGCCCAGCCAGGAGAACATGCCCATGCCTCGATCATCCCTGGTCCGCGGGCCCGGCCGGACCGCCCGCCCGGACGGGACCGGGCCGCCGGGCGGGACGGGTGCCGGGCGGGTCCCGGACGGGTGCCGGCCGACCGGGCGGGACCCGGGTGTTCCCGGTCACCGGCAATCGGTTGACAGGGCGCCGATTCTGCGGGGATGCCAAGATGGACACCGCGCCGACTGGGAGCACCGGCCAACGGCCCACCCGACCATGCCGCCGGAATCGCGACCGCACGTCGAGCGTTGATCCGACCGGTAATGAGATTCGTATTCAGTGCGGTTCGGCCGAGCGGCCGAACTGGGAAGAGGAGCGCGTAGCGATGACCGACACCAACGTCGACCTGGTCGTCCTGGGCGGAGGTTCCGGCGGATACGCCGCCGCCCTGCGGGCCGCGGAGCTCGGCATGTCGGTGGCGCTGATCGAGAAGGACAAGCTCGGCGGCACCTGCCTGCACTGGGGCTGTGTCCCGGCCAAGACGCTGCTGCACGCCGCCGAGGTCGCCGACGAGGCCCGCGAGGGCGCGTCCATCGGCGTCAAGTCGTCCTTCGACGGCATCGACACCACCGCCCTGCTCAAGTACAAGGACGGGGTCATCACCCGCCTGTACAAGGGCCTGCAGGGCCTGATCAAGTCCCGCGGCATCACCGTGGTGGAGGGCACCGGCACGTTCGTCGGCCCGAACACCGTGGTCGTGGGCAACGACCGGTACATCGG
>NZ_JBMDXT010000555.1:0-6440 GCF_048594475.1 Nakamurella sp.
CGGGCGGTCAGCAGGGCCGCCTCGTTGATCACGTTCGCCAGGTCGGCGCCGGACATGCCGACGGTGCGCTTGGCCAGCCCGGTGAAGTCGACGTCCGGGGCGAACGGCTTGCCCTTGGCGTGCACGGCCAGGATCGCCTGCCGGCCCTTGAGGTCGGGTTGGCCGACCGGGATCTGCCGGTCGAACCGGCCCGGCCGCAGCAGCGCCGGGTCCAGGATGTCGGGCCGGTTGGTGGCGGCGATCAGGATGATGCCGCCCTTGGCCTCGAACCCGTCCATCTCCACCAGCAGCTGGTTCAGGGTCTGCTCGCGCTCGTCGTGCCCGCCGCCCATGCCGGCGCCGCGATGGCGGCCGACGGCGTCGATCTCGTCCACGAAGATGATCGCCGGGGCGTTCGCCTTGGCCTGTTCGAACAGGTCGCGCACGCGGCTGGCGCCGACGCCGACGAACATCTCGACGAAGTCCGAACCGGAGATCGAGTAGAACGGCACCCCGGCCTCACCGGCGACCGCACGGGCCAGCAGGGTCTTGCCGGTGCCGGGCGGGCCGTAGAGCAGCACGCCCTTGGGAATTTTGGCGCCCAGCGCCTGGTACCGCGCCGGGTTCTGCAGGAAGTCGCGGATCTCGTCCAGCTCCTGGACGGCCTCGTCGGCGCCGGCGACGTCGGTGAACTTCGTCTGCGGCATGTCCTTGGTCAGCAGCTTGGCCTTGGACTTGCCGAACGAGAGGACCCGGTTCCCGCCGCCCTGCGCGTTGTTCATCATCCACAGCAGGAACAGGATGATCAGGCCGACCGGGATGAGGTAGATCAGCAGCGAGAACAGGGTGGACTCGCTGGTGACGACCGTGTTGTACCCGCCGGAGACGTTGGCCGCCTGCACGTCGTCGAAGATCTGCTCCCCGGCCGAGGCCGGGTAGTTGGTGTAGATCTGGTTGGACCCGTCGATCGGCTCGCTGAGCGTGAGCCGGAGCCGCTGCTCCTTGTCGTCGATCGTGGCCTCGGTGACCTTGCCGTCCTTGAGCTGCGACAACGCGACGGAGGTGTCCTGCTGTACGTAGCCGCGGGTGTCGTCGGCGAAGTAGCTGTACGTCAAGTACAGCACCAGCACGAGCGCGATCCACACCAGCGGTGAGCGGAGAAGACGCTTCTTGTCCATATCGCTCCGGGCCGGAATCGGCCTCGACCTCCCTGACGGTTCTCGAGTACGGGGCCGGCGAACCGACGGTTCACCCGTCGGAGTCGGGCGGCCTCGCACCACCGGGCGGCGCAACGGCGCGACCAGTGCGTTTCAGCCTACCGCCGGACCGCTGACGGTCCGGCTTGCTCGCCGATCGCACGGTTGAACGCTCCGTGACCCGCGACGGTTCCCCCGGGTGGTCCCGGGGTGGGCGATCTGACCCGATCCGGGTGGGTCAGCGGTACATGTGCTCCCCGAGCAGGCCCACGAAGGGCAGGTCCCGGTACCGTTCGGCGTAGTCCAGGCCGTAGCCGACCACGAATTCCGTGGGGATGTCGAAGCCGACGTAGCGCACGTCGACCTCCACCTTGACCGCCTCGGGCTTGCGCAGCAGCGCGACAACGTCGATGGCCGCCGGCCCTCGGGTGGCCAGGTTCTTGACCAGCCAGGACAGCGTCAGGCCGGAGTCGATGATGTCCTCGACGATGACCACCCGGCGGCCGGTGATGTCGCGGTCGAGGTCCTTGAGGATGCGCACCACGCCCGAGGACGAGGTCGCCGAGCCGTAGGAGGTGACGGCCATGAACTCCAGCTCGGACGGGATGGGCATGGCCCGGGCGAAATCGGTGACGAAGATCACCGCCCCCTTGAGCACGCAGATCAGCAGGGGCGGGGTGTCCAGCGTGTGATCGGCGGCGACCGCGGCGGCGAGTTCGGTGATCTTGGCCTGCAGCGCCTGCTGGCCGATCAGCACGGCGGACAGCTCGCCCGGGTAGCCGTGGACCGCGCCCGGGTCCCAGCCCTCACCCGTCGCGGCGGCATCGGCGCTGGTCACGATCGTCGTCAAGGGCGTGGCGCCGGCGTCGTAGCCGCCCGGCAATGGGGCGCTGTTACTGCCGTTCACGGGCTCTCCCGGGGGGCTCGGGCGGGTGCGGGGCGGTTCCTGACGGGTCCTGCCGAACTGCGTGCCAAGCCTGCCACCCGACGCGGTCCGGCGTCTCCCCGGGTCGCGGCGGCGAATCCGGCGCCGGTCCCGCCGGGGCCGCGTGCAGCCGGTCGCCGCGCCGGAGAACGTCGACCCCGCCGGGCAGCCGGACCTGGGCCGGGCCGGCGTCGTCGACGACCTGGGCATCCAGCCGCACCAGATGGTCGTGGGTCAGGGCCCGGGCTCCGCAGCCGGCCAGCCAGCCGCGCAGCACCCGGCGCCGGATCGCGGCCGGCTGCCCGACCAGGGCCCGCCGGTCGAGCTCGGGGCCGGCCGTGGCCCGGGCCAGGAGGGCGCCGGCGATGGTGTCCAGGGCGGCCAGGTCCTCGCTCATCAGGTCGGCGGTGCGGGCCAGCGCGGACCGCACTCCCCCGCCCAGCACGTCCTCCAGCAGCGGCAGCACCTCCGTCCGCAGCCGGACCCGGGTGAACGCGGGGTCCGCGTTGTGCGGGTCCCGCCAGGGCCGCAGGCCGGCCTCGGCGCAGGTGGCCTCGGTGGCCGCCCGGGTGACCGGCAGCAGCGGCCGGCCCCAGGGGCGCCGCCAGGGCCGCATGCCGGCGACCGACCGCGGGCCGGAACCGCGGGCCAGGCCGAGCAGCACGGTCTCGGCCTGGTCGTCGGCGGTGTGCGCGAGCAGGATCGGCGCCCCCGCCCAGGTGGCGGCCAGGTCCGCAAGGGCGGTGTAGCGCGCCTGCCGCGCGGCCGCCTCCGGGCCACCGGCCCGGCCGACGGTGACCGTCAGCACCTCGACCGCGGCGCAGCCCAGCCGCTGCAGCAGGTCGGCGGTAGCTCGGGCGCGGTCGGCCGAGCCGTCCTGCAGGCCGTGATCGACGGTCACGCCGATCAGGGGCCGGTCCGGCACCACCGCCCGCAGGGCCAGGACCAGGGCGAGCGAGTCGGCGCCGCCGGAGCACCCCACCACGAGCGGTCCGGCCGCCGCGTACGCGGCCAACCAGTCCCGGCAGGCCGCCCGGACGGTGTCCGGCCCGGCCGGTCGCGGGGTCAGCCGTGCACCCGCCGCACCCAGGCCGCCGGATCGGCGATCTCCGCCCGGGTCGGCAGCGTGTCCGGGGACTGCCAGACGGCGTTGAACCCGGCCATCCCGACGGTGGCGACGGCCTCGCGGACGAAAGCGCCGCCGTTGACGTACTGGGCCAGCTTCATCTCCATGCCCAGCAGGGCCCGGATGAGCCGGTCGATCGGCCCGGCACCCTTGCGCCGGCGCTCGGTGAACGACGCCCGGATGCTCGTCACGGACGGCACCACCGCCGGTCCGACCGCGTCCATCACGTGGTCGGCGTGTCCCTCGAGCAGGCTCATCAGGGCCATCACCCGGTCGAAGACGGCCCGCTGCTCGGGCGACTGGATGCCCTCGATCCAGGACGGCCGGCCCGGCTCGCCGGTGGTCTCGCCCTTGATCGCGGCAGCCGCGCGCTGCAGCATCCGGGCCGGATCGGGGTCGGCCTTGTCGGCGAACTCGGCGACCAGCGAGGTGAAGTGGTCGCGCAGCCAGGGCACCGCGGTGAACTGCAGCCGGTGCGTGCTCTCGTGCAGGCACACCCACAGCCGGAAGTCGGTGGGGTCGGCCGCGAGCTCGCGCTCGACCTTGACGATGTTGGGGGCGACCAGCAGCAGGCGCCCGGGACGGCGCGGGTCGCCGCCGAGCGGGTCGTACTGGCCGAGCACCTTGCCCGACAGGAAGCCCAGGATGAGGCCGACCTGCTGGCCGGCCGCGCTCCGGGTGACCCGCCCGGCCGCCCGGCCGCCCGTCGCCGCGGCCAGCCTGGCCACCGCGGGGCCGGTCAGCCGCTCCATGCCCTCGGCGGTGGCCGCGATCCAGCCGGGCCGGTCGACCACCTCGGCGTCGTCCACCGGCAGCCCGTGCCCGAGCGCGGTGGTGTCGCGGACGACAAGTTCGGCCCGGCGGGAGAACGCGCGCAGGTCGGCGACGGCGCCGGCGGCTTCGTCGGGGCTGACGGCCGGGCCGGTCGGGGCCAACCGCCGGCCGGCCCGCACCGCCGCGGCCCAGTCGACGGGTCCGGGCTCGACCCGATCAGGCACAGCCACAGCCCCGCAGGCCCGCGGCGACGGCGTCCAGGGCGGGCCGGGTGCCCGACCCGACCCCGTTGGAGACGAACGCGAAGACCAGGATCCGGTTGTCCACGTCCGGCACGTAGCCGGCCAGCGCGTAGGTGACCTCCAGGGACCCGGTCTTGGCCCGCACCCACCCGGCGCCGGCCTTGGACGCGTCGTCCTGGAAGCGGTCGGCCAGGCTGCCGGACACCCCGGCGACCGGCATGCCGGTGAGCAGGTTGCGCAGGGCCGGTGGGTCACCCTTGACGGCGAGCGCGACGACCTGGCCCATCACCGCGGGCGGCACCCGGTCGTTGGTGGACAGGCCGGAGCCGTCGACCAGCTCGATGCCGATGGTGTCGATCTTCAGGTCCTCCAGGGCCTCCAGGGTGGCGGCGGAGGCGCCGTCGAAGCTGGGCGGGGCACCCCGGGCGATCGCGACCTGCCGGGCCAGCGCCTCGGCCAGCACGTTGTCGGAGTTCTCCAGGGCCTGGGCCAGCAGCACCGACATCGGCTGCGACGACACCTGCCCGAGCACCTGGGCGTCCTCCGGCGCGCTGCCGTTGACCAGGGCCAGGTCGGGCTGGCCGAGCAACCGGGCCAGGGCCTTGCCGGCCGTGGTGGCCGGGTCGCCGGTGCGGACGGAGTTCTCGTTGGCCGGGTCCTCCCGGTCGCCGTCCACCATCAGCGGCTGCATCTTGGTGATGTATCCCTGCGCGCTGCTCTGGGTGCCCCGGATGTCACCGGTCTGCCAGCCGTCGGCCAGCTCCGGCCCGGTCCAGTAGTCGGTGTCCAGCACGATCCGCTTGACGTCGACGCCGCTGGCCCGCACCTGGGCGGCCAGGTCGGACATCAGCGGGGCGCCCTTGTACACGGTGTCGGTGCCCTCCTTGCGGGCGGACAGGGTGACGTCCCCGCCGCCGACCAGCACGATGTCCCCCTCCTGATCGCCCTTGACGACCTTGGTGACGAACCGGCTCGACGGGTCGACGGAGGTCAGCAGGGCAGTGCCGGTGAGCAGCTTCGCGGTCGACGCGGGCAGCTGCGGGGCGGTGGAGTCCTTGTTCCACAGGACCGTGCCGCTCTCCGGGTCGATGATCACGCCGCTGAACTGGGCCAGGTCCGGGTTGGCCAGCTGGGCGGAGAGCTGGGACTCGATCCCGGCGGTGCTCGGCACCTTGTCGGACAGGGCCAGCGGGGCGATCTTGGGCGCGGGCGCGGTGACGGGCGGGTCCACCACCTGCGTCGTGGACGTGGTGTTCGACGCCGACCCCTCGGATCCCCGGGTCCCGACGTAGACCACCACGCCGACCGCGATCAAGGCCACGACCACGACGGCGGCGATGATGCCGATCCGCCGGGACCTGGTCACTGAGGCCACTGCACGTCCTCCTGCGCCGCTCCGGCCGGCCGGCCCAGGAGTCCCGGGGCCGGCGGCACACGTGTTGTGTCGGGAGAGCCACACCGCATCCGATGACGCATCGCGAGCCCTTGTACCCGGTCCAGACTAGAGTCTGGTGGGTCCTGATCCAGATCATGCGCCCTGCCCGGACGGATCAGGTGAATATGGCGTTCGGTTCAGGTGAGGACTGCGGCTGCCGTCCTTCCGGTTGAAAGGTGACAGCACGTGGAGTTCGACGTGACCATCGAGATCCCCAAGGGAAGCCGCAACAAGTACGAGGTCGATCATCATTCGGGCCGGATCCGGCTCGATCGGACCCTGTTCACGGCGACCCAGTACCCGGCCGACTACGGCTTCATCGACGACACCCTCGGGCAGGACGGCGATCCGCTGGACGCCCTGGTGCTGCTCTCGGAGTCGACGTTCCCGGGTTGCCTGGTGACCGCGCGGGCCATCGGGATGTTCCGGATGACCGACGAGAAGGGTCCGGACGACAAGGTGCTGTGCGTGTCGGCGAACGACCCGCGGCAGTCGCACCTGCAGGACATCGGCGATCTGAGCATCTTCGAGAAGCTGGAGATCCAGCACTTCTTCGAGGTCTACAAGGATCTGGAGCCCGGCAAGAGCGTCGAGGGCGCCAACTGGGTCGGCCGCAAGGAGGCCGAGGAGGAGATCCGCGTCTCCTTCGACCGCGAGACCAAGCGGCTGGCCGCCGAGCACGCGATCGCCACCGGCGACGGGCACACGCACCGCGAGGGCTGAGCCCGCCTGCCCGCCCGACCCCTGCCGCGGGCGGCCGCAC
>NZ_JBMDXT010000556.1:0-15508 GCF_048594475.1 Nakamurella sp.
GTCTTCCAGGGCACCCCGGCCGAGCTGGTCGCCGACCGGTCCACGCTGACCGGCCAGCACCTGGCCGCCTACGTGGGACGCTGACCCGGATCCACCAGGCGCGAGGACCGACTCACCGAAGAGAGGCCGACACCGTGCGGACACTGACCTACGCGATGAACCTCAGCCTCGACGGCTACACCACCGCGCCCGGCGGCGACCTAGATTGGAGCGTGCCCAGCGACGAGCTTTTCCAGTGGTGGTCCGACCGGGTGGCCTCGACGGGGCTGTCGCTCTACGGGCGCAAGCTGTGGGAGAACATGAGCGCCCACTGGCCCACCGCCGATCAGCGACCCGGGGCCACGCCGGCGGAAGTCGAGTTCGCCGGCCGCTGGCGGGACATGCCCAAGGTCGTCTTCTCCTCGCGGGGAGTTCCGGTCGACTGGAACGCCCGCCTGGTGACCGGGGATGCGGTCGCCGAGATCACCAGGATCAAGTCCGAGGACGGCGGCCGGATGGACATCGCCGGTCCCACGCTGGCTGCTTCGGCCATGCGGGCCGGGCTGATCGACGAATACGTCCTGGTCACCGTGCCGGTCCTGGTCGGCGGCGGCACTCCGTTCTTCACCGCCCTAGACCGAAAGATCAAGCTGCGTCCGGTCGAGACGCGGACGTTCCCCGGTGGCGTGATCATGACCCGGTACCAGACCGAGCGCTGACCCACGCGGAGGTGGATGTGCCGTCGGACGGCAGTTCGGTCACCGCCAAGGTGCTCGCCCTGCTCGGCGCCTTCACCGCGGACGCCCCCGAGCTGACCCTCAGTGAGCTCGCCCGGCGCGCCGGGGTGTCCCTGCCGACCGCCCACCGGCGGGCGGCGGAACTGGTCACCTGGGGCGCGCTGGAGCGCACCGCCGAGGGTCGTTACCGGATCGGCCTGCGGTTGTGGGAGATCGCCGCGCTGGCCCCGCGGGCCCACGGCCTGCGGGAGGCGGCCCTGCCGTTCCTGGAGGACCTGTACGTGGTCACCCGGCAAAACGTGCAACTGGCCGTGCGGGAGGGACTGGAGCTGGTGTTCGTGGAACGGATCGCCGGCCGCGGGGCGGTGCCCGTGCTGACGCGCGTGGGCGGCCGGTTCACCCTGCATGCGACCGGGGTCGGTCTGGTGCTGCTCGCGCACGCCCCCGCGCAGGTGCAGGAGGCGGTCCTGGCCAACCCGCTGCCCCGGTACACCGATCGGACGCTCACCGACCCGTCGTCGCTCCGCCCGGCCCTGGCCGCGATCCGGGCGCAGGGCTACGCGATCAGCGACCGGATGGTCACCCCCGACGCGCTGTCCGTCGCCGCTCCGGTGCTGGGCCGAGCGGGAACCGTGCAGGCCGCGGTGTCGCTGGTCGTCACCGCCGCCGACGACGCCCCGACGCGGGCCCTGATCAACGTCGTCCGGACGGCGGCCCGCGGCATCTCCCGGGCTCTCGGTTACACCCACCCGAATCCTGTTCGTTCTTTCACTGGTTGAAAGTGCCGGCGCGATAACGGACCGTCGATCCGCATGCTTCGGGCCAGCCGCCGTCCCCGCCCGACCGCGCCGCACGGCCGGGCCCACCCACAGGAGTATTGCGTGTCCGTGCTCGACCGACAGATGTCGGCCACCGCCAAGATCTTCCCGCATCCCCGCAACGCCTGGTACGCCGCGGGGTGGGATCACGAGATCACCAGCCGGGCCCCGCTGGCCCGGACCATCGCGCAGCGGCCGATGGCGCTGTTCCGCACGGCCGACGGCCGGCCGGTCGCGCTGGCCGACGCCTGCTGGCACCGGCTGGCGCCGCTGTCGCTGGGCACGCTCGTCGGACGCGACGAGATCCAATGCCCGTACCACGGTTTGCGCTACAACCCGGCGGGTCGCTGCACCGCGATGCCGGCCCAGGAGACCATCAACCCCAGCGCCATGGTCCCGTCGTACCCGGTGGTCGACCGCAACCGCTTCGTCTGGGTCTGGCCCGGCGACCCCACCCTGGCCGACCCGGAGCTGATCCCTGACATGTCGCAGATGGACTCGCCGCAGTGGGCCGGCGACGGCCTGACGATCGCCGCCCAGTGCAATTACCAGCTGATCCTGGACAACCTGATGGACCTGACGCACGAAGAGTTCGTGCACGGGTCGAGCATCGGCCAGGCGGAGCTCAGCGAGTCCGAGTTCCGGGTCACCCACGAGGGCGACACGGTGACCGTCACCCGCTGGATGCTCGACGTGCCGCCACCGCCGTTCTGGCGCAAGAACATGCGCGACCGGTTCCCGGACTTCGAGGGCACCGTGGACCGCTGGCAGATCATCCACTACCAGGCGCCGTCGACGATCCGGATCGACGTCGGCGTGGCCAGGGCCGGGACCGGGGCCCCAGAGGGGGACCGCAGCCAAGGCGTCAACGGCTACGTCATGAACACCATCACCCCGGAGACCGACCGGACCAGCCACTACTTCTGGGCGTTCATGCGGAACTACCGCCTGGAGAGCCAGTCCATCACCACCCAGCTGCGCAGTGGCGTGGAGAGGGTGTTCGGTGAGGACGAGGCGATGCTCACCGCGCAGCAACGGGCCATCGACGCCAACCCGGACTACGAGTTCTACAGCCTCAACGTCGACGCGGGCGGCATGTGGGTCCGCCGGATCCTGGACCGGATGCTGCGGACCGAGGACGCATCCGAAGGCGCGGGTTCCACCGTCACGCCGGCCCTGCGGGTCGGGTGAGCCGGACATGGCCGCCGACACCCAACCCAGCTGGCAGCCCGGCCGGGTGGTCGAGACCGGCCTCGTGGCCGATCGGATCCGCCGCATCACCATCGCCCGGCCGCCCACCGGCCGGGCGCAGCCCGGCGCCCACCTTGACGTCCAGGTCCGGCTGGCGGATCGGGCGGACACCCGCTCGTACTCGATCGTGGAGTCCAACCCGGACGGGTCGCTCCTGACCCTGAGCGTGCTGCTGAGCCCGACCTCGCGGGGTGGTTCCCGGTTCATGCACGATCTGCGGGTCGGCGACACGCTGCCGACCACCCAACCGCTGCAGAACTTCCCCCTGCAGGTCGGCGCCGAACGCTACGTGCTGGTGGCCGGCGGCATCGGGATCACAGCCCTGCTCGCCATGGCCACCGCCCTCCGGTCCCGGCGGGCGGATTACACGTTCGTCTACGTCGCCCGCTCGCGGCATGCCGCCGCCTATCTGGACGAGGTGGCGGCGGAGCACGGCGACCGCCTCGTGGTGCACCTGGACGACGAGGGCGACCCGTTGGACGTGGCGGCGCTGATCGCCGACGTGGCCGCCGGCCGCCGGGCGCACACGACCGAGCTGTACATGTGTGGCCCGATCCGGCTGATGGACGCCATTCGCCGGGAGTGGCGCGTCGCCGAGCTGCCCACCCATCACCTGCGCTACGAAACCTTCGGCAACAGCGGCTGGTTCGAGCCGGAGGAGTTCGTCGTGCGGATTCCCCGGCTCGGCCTGGAGGCCACCGTCGGCCCGGACCGCACGATCCTGGAGGCCCTGACCGACGCCGGCGCCGAGCTGATGTTCGACTGCCGCAAGGGGGAGTGCGGGCTCTGCGTGGTCAGCGTGCTCGACGTCGACGGGGTCATCGATCATCGGGACGTGTTCCTGAGCGATCGGCAGCGGGGGCTGGGGACCCAACTGTGCTCCTGCGTCTCCCGCACCGCGTCCGGCCGGACGGCGTCGTGCCCACCCCGACCGGCCGGGGCGCCCCCGGTCGTGACGATCGACGTTCCCTGACGATCGACGTTCCCTGAGGGCGTCCTCAGCCGCCCGGGCCGGACAGTCGGCCCGGCGGGCCGTCCGGGGCCGGCAGCGCGACCCTGACCAACAGCTCGCCCAGCGTGCGCCGCTCGTCGGCGGTCAGCATGGACAGGCTGCGGTCGTCCGCGGCCTCGGCCAGGGCGTGCGCCTTGCGGAACAGCCGTCGACCGGCCGCGGTGGGGGTGATGATGCGCTGGCGCCGATCCCGGGGATCCGCCTGCCGGGTGACCGCGCCCCGGCCCTCGAGTTCGTCGACCAGGGCGACGATCTGGCTCGGGTCCAGGTTCAGGAACTCGCTCAGTTCCCGCTGGGACGGCTGGAGTCCCTCGCACGCGAGCCACAGGACCGAGAACGCGCGGACCTTGAGCCCGACGGCCTCCAGCGCGACGTTGGCGGCGCCGCTGGTGCTGGCCCGCGCCCGGGCCAGCAGGAACGGAATGTCGCCACCCAGTTCCGAGTGCCGGAACCGGTCCGCCGGAGCGGGGTCGGGCACCACCTCGCCGGCGGTGCGCGTCGTCGGCCGGGACATCGATCCTCCGGATCCGTGACGGTGACCATCGTTGACGAAGTCAAGTGTAGGCGGGCCGCGCCGGCCGCCCCGGGCGACCGGAGACTTGTCGAAGACAATCGTTGACTTTCTCAACGATCGGTGTCATCGTTGCTGGCAGAGCGATTGCGGATCCGGCGTTGTCGGCTCCGTCACAGCGAGAACATCATTCGTCGAGCGAAGGAGCTTGGGGTGTCCGTCGAAGGCAGGGTCGCCATTGTCACCGGGTCCGGGCAGGGCTTGGGGCTGGCCTACGCACAGGAGCTGGCCGCGCAGGGCGCGGCCGTCGTGGTCAACGACGTCAACCAGGACGTCGCCGATGCGGCCGTGGAGTCGATCCGGTCGGCCGGAGGGCGGGCGACCGCGGTCGTCGCGCCCGTCGGCCCGACCGCGACCGCCCGGCAGCTGGTGCAGACCGCCGTCGCCCAGTTCGGCCGGCTGGACATCCTGGTCACCAACGCGGGGGTGCTGCGGGACAGGTCGCTGCTGAAGATGACGGACGAGGACTTCGACCTGGTGATCGACGTGCACCTGCGCGGCACCTTCACCTGCGTCCGCGAGGCCTTCGGCCACTTCAAGGGCAACAACGTCGCCGGCCGGATCATCGCGATCGGGTCGCCGACCGGCCAGCGGGGTAATTTCGGTCAGACCAACTACGCCGCGGCCAAGGCCGGCATCGTCGGGATGGTCCGCACCTGGGCGCTGGAGATGGGCCGGTCGGGGGTGTGCGTCAACGCCGTGGTGCCGGTGGCTGCCACCGCCATGACCAAGACCGTGCCGTACTTCGCCGCCGCGGTCGCCGCCGACGAGGCGGGTGAGCCGATGCCCGACTTCTTCCGCAAGGAGATCGGTTTCGGCACCGCCGCGGACGTCGCCGGGCTGATCGCGTTCCTGGCCTCGGACGACGCCGCCGGGATCAACGGTCAGGTGATCGGGGCCGGGGGCGACCGGATCCAGGTCTGGTCGCACCCCGAGCCGGTGCTGAACCTGTTCCACGACGGCGGCTGGTCGGCCGCCGACCTGACCGACGCCAAGGCCCAGCTGCTGGACGCGGTCCAGTCGGTCGGGGAGAAGTTCCCCGCCCTGCCGGTCGAGTTGCAGCCCGCCCCGGCCGGAGTCTGATTCCCATGACCTACCGGCTGGGCGTCGACGTGGACGCCGTGCGGGCCATCGACACCCACGTGCACATCGAGGTCGGGGACGACGGGCACTGCGCCCTGCCGCAGCCCATCCTGGACGCGGCCACGGCCTACTTCAAGGCGGCGCCGCAGCGGCCGTCGATCGACGAGATCGCGGATCTGTACCGGAGCCTGGAGATCGCGGCGGTCGTGTTCACCGTCGATGCCGGGACCAACCTGGGGCACCCGGGCAACAGCAGCGAGGACGTCGCCGCCGGGGCCGCCCGGCACAGCGACGTGCTGATCCCCTTCGGCTCGGTCGACCCGCTCACCGGCGCGCAGGCCATCGAGCGGGCCAAGCGGCTGGTCGAGGACCACGGCGTCCGGGGGTTCAAGTTCCATCCGTCGGTGCAGGGGTTCGACCCGAGCGATCGGCAGCACTACCCGCTGTACGAGGCGCTGTCCGGGCACGGGCTGCCGGCCGTCTTCCACACCGGGCAGACCGGTATCGGCGCCGGCACGCGCGGGGGATTCGGCATCAAGCTCGGGTACTCGAACCCGATGCTGCTCGACGCGGTGGCCGCCGACTTCCCGGACCTGACGATGATCATGGCCCATCCGTCCGTGCCCTGGCAGGACGAGGCCATCGCCGTCGCCACCCACAAGGCCAACGTCTACATCGACCTGTCCGGCTGGTCGCCCAAGTACTTCCCGCCGCAACTGGTGCGGCAGGCCAACTCGCTGCTGCAGGACAAGGTGCTCTTCGGGTCCGACTACCCGCTGATCACCCCGCAGCGGTGGCTCGCCGACTTCGCCGACCTCGACCTGAAGGATCAGGTCCGGCCGAAGATCCTCAAGAACAACGCGGTTCGGGTGCTGGGGCTGGGAGCGTCATGACCGCCACGCTGACCGTGGGCGAGACGGCCGGCGCGGACGGCGACTTCGCCGCTCCGGCCGACGTGTACCGGTTCGCGGAGCTGCTCACCGGCGCCGAGCGCGCCGTGCTGGCCGAGCTGCGCGCGGTGCTGGGCGAGCATGTTCGGCCGCTGCTCGCGGACTACTGGGAGCGGGGGGAGTTCCCGTACCAGGTGCTGCCCCGGTTGGTCGAGCTCGACCTCATGCGGCCGGCGGCCATCACCGCCGAGGGAGGGGAGCCGAGCGCGCTCTACCACGGGTTCCGCACGTTCGAGCTGGCTCGGGTCGATGCCTCACTGGCCACCATGTACAACGCGCAGTCCGGCCTGTTCCGCACTGCGGTCGCCCGCGGCGGCAGCGCCGGGCAGGTGGCCGCGCTCGACCCGCGGATCCGGTCGTTCGACTACACCGGGGTGTTCGCGCTGACCGAGCCGGACCACGGGTCGGACGTCGCCCGGGGTATGGCCACGACCGCCCGCCGGGACGGCGACGAGTGGGTGATCGACGGGGCCAAGCGGTGGATCGGTGGCGCGTTCACCGTTGACGTGATCGTCGTCTTCGCCGCGGAGCCGGAAACCGGCGCGCTGCGGGCATTCCTGGTGCCGCGCGAGTCGCCGGGCCTGACCCTGCGCAAGATCGGCGGCAAGACGGCGCTGCGGATGATGCAGAACGCCGACATCGCCCTGCACGGGGTGCGGGTTCCGGAGTCCGCGCGGCTGCCGAACGTGCACTCCTTCGCCGATGTGGCCGAGATGCTGCGCCGGATGCGGTCGGATGTCGCGTGGATCGCCACCGGCGTCGCGGCCGGGGCCTACGAGGCCGCCGTCCGGTACACCACCACCCGGACCCAGTTCGGCCGCCCGATCGGCGGTTTCCAACTGGTCCAGGAGAAGCTGGCCCGCATGCTGGCCAACGTCACCGCCTGCCTCGGGGCGGTCGTCCGGCTGACCCAGCTCCAGGAAGGGGGCACCTTCCGGGACGAGGATTCGGCCCTGGCGAAGATGCTGACCAGCCTGCACATGCGAGAAACCGTCGCGCTCGCCCGGGAGGTCTGCGGCGGCAACGGGATCACCCTCGAGACCGACGTCGCCCGCTTCCACGCGGACGCCGAGGCGGTCTACTCCTACGAGGGAACCCACGAGATCAACGCGCTCATCGTCGGCCGGTCCATCACCGGCCGCAGCGCCTTCAACCGTTAGCCGGCCGAGCCTGCAAGGCCGCCCTTCTCGGACTGGGAGACATCAATGACGATCGCCGGTGAAGCCGTGCACACCCCCGAAAAGCGCAAGGAAGTCCGCAGAGTCATCTTCTCCGGCTACCTGGGCAGCACCATCGAGTTCTACGATTTCCTGCTGTACGGATCGGCCTCCGCTCTCGTCTTCCCGACGGTGTTCTTCGGCGGCCTGGATCCGTTCACCCAGGTCATCTTCTCCTTCGGCACCTTCGCCGCCGGCTACCTGGCCCGCCCGATCGGCGGCGTCGTCTTCGGCCACTTCGGTGACCGGGTCGGGCGCAAGAAGATGCTGGTCATCACCATGTTCGTGATGGGGGCGGCCTCGTTCCTGATCGGCCTGGTGCCGGGGTCGGCGGCCATCGGCGGGTGGGCGGCGGTCATCCTGGTCGCCCTGCGGATCGCGCAGGGCGTCGCGGTCGGCGGCGAGTGGGGCGGCGCGGCGCTGATGGCGCTGGAACACGCCGAAGCCCGCAAGCGCGGGTTCGCCGCGTCGTTCGTCAACGCCGGTGCGCCGTCCGGAGCGCTGCTCGGCAGCCTGCTGCTCGGCCTGTTCGCGCTGCTGCCGCAGGAGCAGTTCTTCGCCTGGGGCTGGCGGGTGCCGTTCCTGCTGTCCGCGCTGCTGCTGGCCATCGGCATCTGGGTGCGGACCCGGGTCTCGGAGAGCCCGGTGTTCCTGGCCGCGCTGGCCCAGGCCAAGCAGGCCGACGCCGCCACGGTCAAGGAGCCGCTGCCGCTGTGGTCGGTGCTGCGCCGGCCGAAGGCGTTGATCCTGACCACACTCGGGGCCGGGGCCGCGTTCGCCTTCCAGGTCACCATGGCCACCTTCGCGCAGACCTACGCGGTCGCCGCCGGGGCCGACCGGTCGACGGTGCTGTTCGGCTTCTCGCTCGCCTCGTTCCTGGCGATCTTCGGGGTGGTCCTGGCCGGCGCCCTGTCCGACCGGTTCGGCCGGCGGCCGGTCCTGGTGGTCGGCTGCCTGGCGTGGGCGGCGCTGACCTTCCCGTTCTTCTGGATGTGGGGGTCCGGCAACGCCGTCCTGATCACTCTGGCCTTCGTGATCGGCCTGCAGCTGCAGTCGCTGATCTACGGCCCGCTCGGCTCGTTCATCTCCGAGCAGTTCGGCACCGGGGCCCGGTACACCGGGGCGTCCCTGGGCTACCAGCTGGCCACGCTCATCGGCGGCGGGTTCACCCCGGCCCTGCTGGCCACCCTGTTCCGCAACGCGGGCGGCGAGATCTACACCGTCGCCATCTTCCTCATCGTCATGGGCGTCATCAGCGCCGGCGCCGTGCTGGCGATCCGGGAGGGCCGGGACAACGACCTCACCGCCGTTCAGCACTGACGAAGTCCATCCCCTCCACCATTCTCGACCAACGACAAGGACGATCATCATGACTGTTGTGACCTTCGACGAAGCCAAGGAACTGGCCGGGCGGGACCTCGGTTTCACCGAGTACCGCACCGTCGACCAGGACCGGGTCAACACCTTCGCCGACGCCACCGACGACCACCAGTGGATCCACACCGATCCGGAGCGGGCCAAGGACGGGCCGTTCGGAGCTCCGATCGCCCACGGTTTCCTGTCGCTGTCGCTGGCGATCCCGATGTGGGGCGAACTGCTGGACGTCAAGGACGTGACGACCAAGGTCAACTACGGGCTCGACAAGGTCCGCTTCGTCTCGCCGGTGCCCGTGGGCAGCCGCATCCGGATGGGCGGGGTGGTCGTCGACGTCACCGAGGTCAAGGGCGACGGGATCCAGCTGACCGTCGACCAGACCATCGAGGTGGAGGGCGCCAGCCGCCCGGCGGTCGTCGCCCGCGGCCTGTACCGCTTCTACCGCTGAACGATCCCGCCCACCCGCACAGCGACGTGCCCGGCACGGAAAGGTCATACCAGCCATGAGGAACAAGGGGACCGGCACCTGGATCCACCGGCGTCGGGTGAAGTCGGCCGGCGCGCCCGCGCTCACCGTGGGGGAGAGCGCGATCACCTACGACGCGCTCGCCGACCGGATCGACCGGCTGGCCAACGCGCTGGCCGCCGGCGGCGTCGGCCACGGCGACCGGGTGGCGTACCTGGGGGAGAACCACCCTGCCTTCGTGGAGACCTTCTTCGCCGCCGGCACGCTCGGGGCGATCTTCGTTCCGCTCAACACCCGGCTGGCGCCGCCCGAGGTCGCCTTCGTCCTGTGCGATTCCGGGGCGACGGTGCTGATCCACTCCGCCGAGCTGACCGAGCTCGCGACCATCGGCAGCGACGGGACCGAGGTCCGCCGGCGGATCGTCGCCGACGGCCCGGTCGACGCGGCCGGCCCGGCCGAGCACCTGGAGGCGGTGATCGCCGCGGCCGCGCCCGAGCACCCGGACGTCGAGGTGGACCTGCCCGACCCGGCGATGATCCAGTACACCTCGGGCACCACCGGCCACCCCAAGGGCGCCGTGATCAGCCATCAGAACATCGCCTGGAACAGCTACAACGTGCTGATCGACTACGAGCTGTCGGCGACCTCGGTGGCGTTGATGATCTCGCCCATGTTCCATGCGGCGGCGCTGGGCATGGGCGTGCTGCCGATGCTGCTCAAGGGCGCGAACGTCGTCCTGGAGTCCCATTTCGACGCCGGCCGCGTGCTCGAGCTGATTCCCCGGTACCGGGTCACCGCGCTGTCCGGGGTGCCGACCACCTACCAGCTGATCTGCGAGCATCCGGCCTGGCCGGCCGCAGATCTGAGCTCGGTGCGCATGCTCACCTGCGGAGGTTCGGCGGTGCCCACCCGGGTTCTCGATGCCTACGAGCAGCGCGGGCTCTCGTTCACCGGTGGCTACGGCATGACCGAGACCTCGCCCGGGGCAACGAGTCTGCCATCGACGTTCTCCCGGTTCAAGGCCGGCTCGGCGGGCCTGGCGCACTTCTTCACCGACGTGCGGGTCGCCGACGACGCCGGCCGGGACCTGCCGGCGGGGCAGTCGGGGGAGGTCCAGATCCAGGGGCCGAACGTGTTCGCCGGCTACTGGCAGCGGTCCGACGCGACCGCCGAGTCGTTCACCGCCGACGGGTGGTTCCGCTCCGGCGACATCGGGTATCGGGACGAGAGCGGCTTCCTGTTCATCGCCGACCGGCTCAAGGACATGATCATCTCGGGCGGGGAGAACATCTACCCGGCCGAGATCGAGCAGGTCATTCTCGAGATCGAGGCGGTGGCCGGCGTCGCCGTGGTCGGCGTGCCGGACGAGAAATGGGGTGAGGTACCGCGGGCCTACGTCCAGCTGCGGCCCGGTCACTCGGTGACCAAGGACGAAGTTGTCGAACACCTGTCCGGGCGACTGGCCCGGTACAAGATCCCCAAGACGGTGGTCGTGCTGGACGAACTTCCACGCACGTCCAGCGGCAAGATCCGCAAGCGCGATCTGCGGACGCTGGCCGGCTCCGGCGCGGCCGGCTGATCGGTTGCCGTGGCCGGCAGGCCCGGCTAGCCTGCCGGTCATGACTGAGGGAACGGACATCACCCCGGCCGCATGACGCCCGCGCGGGTGGCCAATGAATTGCAGATGACGGTCAGCGCCGGCCGGTGGGGTCCGACGATCACCGTGTTGGTCGACGGTGACGACCTGCTCGAGCGCACCGCCGGTGGACCGTGGCTGCGGCCGGTCCCGCTGACCAAGGCCACGGACGAACCCGGTCGCGAGGACGGATGACGCCCGGAGAACCGTTCCGTACCAGGCGGTGTCGGCCGTGGCGGGTCACGGTCACGCCGGTGTGGGCCTGTGATGCACGCAGACAGAAACTGCCGATAAGCAGCATTATGTCAGATAATTGTCTGGACATCGCGTCAATGTCACAGGTCCCTTCGAGTGACCCGGACACCTTGACCGGAGGCGCCCACCAACCACACCCGGCAGCTTCGCCAGCGGCACGGCGGCATCATCAGATAGACCGACGGGACCGTCGCCTTCAGCCCCGTGCGCGACTGGCTCCAGTCCGACATCCGCGCTCATCTGCAACCGCCACTAGGTCCGAATCAGCCCGCTATACGCCATGATTGTTCTAGATCTCTGGTCAAGCTTTGACCCAAAGGCTAGGCTTCACAATCAAGTGTCTTGCACCTATAAAGGGGGATAGCCGTGTTTCGCGATATCCGATCCAGGTCCGTCATTCAGGCGAGGAGTCGCCAACCGGTAGCGGGTGTGGACTATAAGCCGGGAAACTCCGCTTACGTTTCCAGCTATGTAGTCCCCAAAGGGTACACGATAGACATCGACGCGTTTCCCGGCATGCGCCTATCAGTTCAGGCTCAAGACCGGCAGCAACCACCCGGGTCGGGCGGGCGACCCCCATTAAAAGACCTGTGGGACATCTTGTGCCCCAGCTCGGTAGTGGGCTGGATATTCGAGATTACCGGCACACAGACTCGGACACTACCCCATTCTCCGACGCATTCGAAACGGATAGAGAAGGCCCTGGATATTCCACTGAGCGGCGAGTACGGCGAGCTGAAGCTTGACCGGTTCACGCCCGGTCGGGCGCTTCCGTGGACGGCGACATTCACTGCTCCTTGGCTTGGAACGTTCACAGTCATGGACGTTCCTCACCTTCGGTCGTAGCGGCGCTACCGTAGCCGACGGCTTGTTAGGACCGCGACGCGAGCGGGACAGCGATGCTTGGTCGGGTCAGCGCGGTCAGCTCCAAGAGGTCGCGGATACTGTCGATCGGCGCCAAATCGATGTCCTGCTGATTTCAATTGGAGGAAATGACTTAGGCTTCTCAACAACTTTGGAGGAGATGGTCTTAACAGGTGCGACTGTATTTTCGATTGGGAAGCAGAAGAGTGAGGTGGAATTTGAGGAGGCAATTGCAGATCGGCTCAAAAGTTTACGCGCGAACATGTTAAGAATGAAGGCGGACATCGAAGTAACGCTCAAGCCCCTGCACGTCTTACTTACAGAATACCCGGCGAACCCTTTCGGTGACTCTGCAGGGAACGCGCGTGAAGGGTGCGAAATATTCTCGACTGGTGCCAATGTGTCGCCTGCGCTGTATGATCTGCTCCACATTGATAAACAGGAAGCGGCGCGGATTGAGCGGGTGGGGATGCGTCTTAACAAGACACTTCGAGAGATTGCGGCTGAGTTTGGATGGGGATTCGTTAGCGGAATCGCCTACGCCTTCGAGGGTCATGGATACTGCACAGAGAAACGCTATTATGTCCAAGCGAGGGAGTCTCTAGGAATTCAGGGCGATACCCAAGGAACTTTGCATCCAAATATCGAGGGCTGTAAGCGTATTGGTGAGCGAATTGCATTGGCGGTACGTAACCTTTATACAGATTCAGTAAGGCCCGTTGATCGAACAATTCGGGCCAACCGCGGCACAACCAGATGAAGCGTGGGCAGTCCTGGTGTATCCCTCCGGGACTGGCGGCTGGAGCAACCGACTGGAACCCGCACCGGCCCTCCGGCCAACGGGCACACGGCCACCCGATTCGGAGCATGTTCAAACTCCAAAGGCTCGGGAGCTCATGAGTTGGCCGACCACCGCGTTCGGCGCACGCGCGACCTCGTCAGATCGACCGCCTCGGCTGATGGCTGGTGATCGTCGGATCCGGACGCCGCGCGCCGGTGACCATCGTGTCTCACCGGTGATACATTCGGTCATGACCATCGTGACGGTTCGGGATCTGCGTAACCACGGCGGCGACGTTCTCGACCGGGTGTCCCGAGGTGAGGCCGTCACCGTCACCCGGGACGGCGTTCCGGTGGCCGAGCTCCGGCCCGTCCGACAGCGTGGACTCACCGCAGCTGAACTGATCGCCCGGCGGCGCAATCTCCCCGATCTCGACCCTGAAGCGCTGCTCCGCGACGTGGACAGCGTGCTGGACCCACGCCTGTGACCCACACCCGCGGAGTGCTCGACACCTCGACCGTCATCCTGCTTTCCCGAATGACCGACCCGTCGACATTGCCCGACGAACCGTCGATCACCGCGATCACCCTGGCCGAACTGTCCGTCGGCCCGCTGGTCACCGATGACGAGGACGAACGCGCGACCCGACTCGCTCACCTCCAGCAGGCCGAGGCGGACTTCGACGCCATCCCCTTCGACGCCGCGGCGGCTCGAGTGTTCGGCCGGGTCGCTGCTGCGTTACGCCGGGCCGGTCGGAAACCCGCCGCCCGGGCCTACGACGCGTTGATTGCGTCGGTCGCGATCGCCGAGGATCTGCCCCTGTACACCTGCAATCCGCACGATTTCACCGGAATCCCGGGCCTGGACCTGCGTCCTGTGCCGCACCCGGATCGCTGAAGCACCACGAAGGCGACGGGGCCAGCGGATCAGGTGCTCGCCGCCGGTCCGGTCGAGCCGGCGGTGGCGTCGACCAGAGCGCGGTGCAGCACGGTGATCAGCTCGGTGCGGCTGACGATCCCCTGCAGGCGGTCGTCCTCATCGACCACGGGTATGTGGCGCAGCCCTTCGCCGCTCATCAGGGCGACGAGTTCGGAGACCGGCGCGGAACCGAGAATCGTCCGGACCGGAGATGTCATGTACTTGCTCACCGGGTCCAGGTTGGCCAGGTCGAGTCGGAAAAGGTCGTAGATGGTGGTGATACCGACCACGTGGCGGTCCTCGTCGACCACCGGGACGGCCTTGACCCGGTCATTGGACATGATCATCCTCACCCGGTACATATTCTCGGTCGATCGGACGGTCCTGACCTCGCGGTTCATCACCGATTCCACCCGCAACTGCCCCAGCCGACGGTTGACGGCATGGTCCTCGACGTCGCGGACCAGCGCCACGATGTCCTGCGGCAGCACGTCCAGCCCCTGATCCAGCCGGCGGATCGCCGCGGCGATCTCGCTGGGCTGCAGAAGCAGGCGCTGACCCGGACCGCCTGAATCCGGCGCCGGCGCGGCCACATGCGGGTAGGCCCGCCCGGTCAGATTGTTGACCGCGGCGGCGATGACCAGCAGGGCCAGGCTGTTGACCGCGATCGGAAACACGGCGAACAGGAAGCCCTGCTGCTGCACGGCGCCGGTGCCCACCGCGGCGAACAGTGCGCAGGCTCCCCCGGGTGGATGCAGGCACCGCAACACCATCATCACCCCGATGGCGACGGCGACGGCGACCGCGGCTGCGGTGATGCTGCCGAGCGGCGTTCCGGTGCCGATCAGCCGCGCAACGCCCACCCCGATGACGGTCGAGATGATGTTTCCGCCGAGCATCGGCCACGGCTGGGCAAGCGGACTCGCGGGTGCGGCGAACAGCAGGACCGCGGAGGCTCCCATCGGGGCGACGATGGCGGGCAGGCCGGCGGGCCCGACGTCGAACGCCCAGCCGGCCAGTCCGGCGGTGAGCAACCCGAGCAACGAGCCCAGCGCCCCCCGGATGATCTCCGATCGTCGGTAGGGCAAGGACTGTGGTCGCCAGGAGCGGAGCCAGAGCGCGACGGAACCATGGAAAGCCTCCATGGTTTCGTATGATCCCGCCTCGGGGGGTGGGCGGAGCTGATCGGCCCCGGCCCGAACGATGCGGAGACGCTGAACACCACGGCGGCGCACAGTGGGATCTGGCCGGGCAACCTTTCGCCTGGGCCGCCAAGGGCCGCCAGTCATCAGCAGCTAGCCGGTTCCGGGCCACTGGAGGTCGATCTCGATGACCGGTAGCCAGGGCCGGGACCTGGGTGGTCGGGGTGGGCGGCTGGTGTACCGGTGCCCGGTCGGGGTGGTCGTGACGATCGTGCCGTCCTGGGTTCGGGTGGCCCACCCGGTCAGATCCTTGGTGAGGTTGCAACGAGCGCAGCGGCCGTTGCCGTTGCCGAGGTCGGTGACCCCACCCCTGGCGACCGCGACCGTGTGGTCGGCGTGCCGGATCGGCGCCCCGCACCACGGCGTCCGGCACACCTGGTCCCGCACCGTCAGG
>NZ_JBMDXT010000557.1:0-9533 GCF_048594475.1 Nakamurella sp.
CGGCACCCGTGTGCTGGCCACGATCATGCGGGAGCGGTTCAGCCGCACCCCGGTGCCCGTGGTCCCCTCCGCCCCCGTCGTCGTCGACCTGCCCGATCGCAGCGTCGCGGCGGTCGACCGCGCGGAGGCGGTGTGACCGCCGCCCCCACGGTCGCGGTGGTCGTCTGTGCCTACACCGAACGGCGCTGGGACGATCTGCTCTCCGCGTACCGCTCGCTGCTGACCCAGACCCGCACGCCCGACGAGATCGTGGTCGTCATCGACCACAATCCGGATCTGCTCGCGCGTTTCGCCGCGGCCGAGCCGGCCGCGACCGTCATCGCCAACACCGGCGACAAGGGTCTGTCCGGCGCCCGGAACACCGGGGTCGCCGCGACCCGGGCCGATGTCGTGATGTTCCTGGACGACGACGCCGTGGCCTCGCCCGGCTGGCTGGCCGCGCTGATGGCGCCGCTGGACGAGCCGGCGGTGCTGGGTGTCGCCGGCTGGGCGGATCCCGACTGGGGCCCGCAGGGCGGTCCGGACTGGTTCCCGGCCCCGTTCCTGTGGGTCGTCGGCTGCAGTTACGAAGGCCTGCCGACCACCCCGCAGGACGTGCGCAACCCGCTCGGGTGCGCCATGGGCTTCCGGCGGACGGCGATGGACCTGGTGGGCGGCTTCTCCGGATCCGTCGGGCGGGTGGGCACCCATCCGGTCGGCTGCGAGGAGACCGAGTTCTCCATCCGGCTGCGGCAGCTGGAGCCGACCACGCGGATCGTCATGGTCCCCGAGGCGGTCGTCCGGCATCGCGTGTCCTCGGACCGGCACACGCCCCGCTACTTCTTCTCCCGCTGTTACTGGGAGGGCGTCTCCAAGGCCGTCGTCTCCAGCGCCGTCGGGTCGCAGGACGCGCTCGAGAGCGAGCGCGCCTACACCACGAAGGTGCTGCCGCGAGCGTTCGGTCGCGGCTTGGCCGATCTGTTCCGCGGCCGGCCGGCCGGGCTGCTGCGGTCCGCGGCGATCGTCGCCGGGCTGTTCTGCACCACCGCCGGGTTCCTGCGCGGCCGGGTGGCCAAGGTCAGCACCACGGCCCGCCCGCACCTGGAAGTCGTTCCGGCCGCGCCGGTGTCGGTGACCGAGCGACGGGAGACCGCGGCATGATCGAGCCCGCCACGACCCCCAGCGCCCGGCGCACCTGGTGCACCGAGTGGGACGTCGCGTCCGGGCGGGATCTCGTCGTCGGCCCCGAGGGTCGCGACGCGGCCGTCCGGGTGCTGGTGCGCCGGTACGGACGCACCATCGACTTCGTCGAGTTCGACTCGACCGACGGGACCGTCGGTGCGCCCGCGCTGCTGGCCGGCCTCAGCCCGGCCGGCCGGGACCGGCTGAGCCGGTACGAGCTGGCCGATCCGGACGGCACCGCGGCGGCCGGCGCGGGGTTCACCCCGACCGTGTCGCTGGTCGTGTGCACCCGCAACCGGGCCCACGAGCTCGCCGACTGCCTGCGGGCGCTGGCCGGCCTGGACTACCCGGCGCTGGAGATCGTCATCGTGGACAACGCGCCCTCGGACGAGAGCACGCTGCGCTGCTTCCGCGAGACCGTCGGCGACGACGTGCGGTTCCGCTACGTCCGCGAGCCGGTTCCGGGCCTGTCCCGGGCCCGCAACTGCGGTCTGGCCGCGGCCACCGGCGAGGTCATCGCCTACACCGACGACGACGTCCGGGTCGACCGTGACTGGGTCCGGGCGCTGGCGACCCCGTTCGAGCGGTCGGCCGTGGCCTGTGTCACCGGCCTGATCTGCACGGCCTTCCTCAACACGCCGGCCGAGCACTACTTCGACGCCAAGGTGTCGTGGTCGGCGAACTGCGAGCCGGCCGAGTACGACCTGGCCAGCCCGGTCGCCGATCCGCTCTACCCGTACACGTCCGGCCTGTTCGGGGCGGGAGCCTCGATGGCCTTCCGCACCCGGGTGCTGCGGGACCTGGGCGGCTTCGACGAGGCGCTGGGCGCGGGCACCCGCACCGCCGGGGGCGAGGACCTGGACATCTTCGTCCAGGTGCTGCTGGCCGGGCACACGCTGGTCTACGAGCCGTCCGCGGTCGCCTGGCATCGGCACCGGTCCGACGTCGAGGGGCTGCGCCGGCAGATGTTCGGCTACGGCGCGGGCCTCACGGCCTACCTGACCAAACACCTGCTGCACCGCCGCTCCCGGCGGACGCTGCTGACCCGCATCCCGCGCGGGCTCAAGCACATGACGGGGATCGCCCGCGGCGCCCAGCGCGCCGCGCCGCCCCAGGAACTTCCCGCCCGGGCCCTGCTGCTGCGCGAGATGGCCGGTATGGCCATGGGTCCGGCCCTGTATCTGGCGGCTCGCCGGCGGACCGCAAGCGGCCCGGCCGCAGCTGCCCCTGAGTCAGTCGAGGTGTTGTGATGCGCATTCTGGTCAACGCCGGGGAACTCGCCCCGGTCGGTGGAGTCGAGCAGAGCACGTTCCAGGTCTCCCGCGAGCTGCACGCCCGCGGGCACACGATCAGCGCGCTGTACCGGGAGACCGGCAGCTCGTACGACGACTGGCGCTCGATCACCGAGACCCTGGTCCAGGTACCGTCCTTCGCCTGCACCACCCAGTCGCCGCTGCGCGACCTGATGAAGCTGCCGCCGGCGCTGCGCGCGGCCGTCCCGACCCGTCCCGACGTGCTCTGGCTCAACCGGGCCGAGCAGTTCGTGTGGGGCGTCTCGGCCTCCCGGCTGTGCCGGGTGCCGCTGGTCGTCCAACTCCGCACCCACCTGCCGTTCCCCGGCGTCAAGGTGGCCTGGCGGGCGGCGTCCCAGTTCATCGCGGTGTCGCAGTTCATCAAGGACAAGTGGATCTCGGCGGGGGTCGACCCCGACCGGATCACGGTCATCAACAACGGCTTCGAGGCGGCGGAGTACCCCTACGCCGGCATGGACGAGCGCAGCCGGCGACGGGCCGAGCTCGGCCTGCCGCAGGACGGCAACGTTGTCCTGTATTTCGGCCGGATCTCCGAGGCCAAGGGCCTGCACACCCTGCTCGAGGCCTGGCGCCAGCTCGACCGCGGGCCGGACGACCGCCTGCTGATGGTGGGCGACCCGGGCGACGACGAGGAGCGCGCCTACGAGGCGCGGATCAAGGCGACCCAGCCCGACGGCGTGGTGTGGCTGCCCGCGCGGCGTGACGTGCTCAGCGTGCTGCACGCGGCCGACACCGTCGTGCTGCCGGCCCACTGGCAGGAGGCCTTCGGCCGGGTGACCATCGAGGCGATGGCCACCGGGCGGCCGGTGATCGGCACCCGCGTCGGTGGCGTTCCGGAGATCCTCAGCGGCGAGTTCGCCGACTTCCTGGTCCCGCCGGCCGACGACAAGGCCCTGGCCGCGACGATGGCCAAACTGGCCGACTGGCGCAGTCGCGACCCCGGTCTGGCGCAGCGGTGCACCGATCATGTGCACCGCAACTTCGACCTGAAGACCATCGTCGACCGCATCGAGGGCGTCCTGGGCACCTACGCCCGGCCGCGCCCGGCGGTGCGGCTCCCGCTGCGAGCCGCCGCATGACCGACTCGCTCACGGCTCCGGCCGACCACGCCACGCCCGCCCCGGCGGCGGGGCCGCTGACCGGCCCCGCCGCCGTGTCGGGGCCGACCCGGCCGGACCCGACCGATCTGGACGCCGGCTTCGTCCGGTACCTCTTCCAGGACTGGGCGGTCAACGCCCGCCGCCCGGACTCGCGCCTGGTGCTGCTGATCTTCCGGCTGTCCCAGTGGGCGGCCCGGCACTGGGGGCGCCCCGGCCGGCTGGTCGTGCTCGCCCTGCAGGTGCTCAATTCGCTGCTGTTCGGCGTCGAGCTGCCCGCGGTGTGCGTCATCGGCCCGCGGCTGCGGCTGTTCCACCCGCATTCGATCGTGCTCAATCCTGGCGTGCGCCTCGGGGCCGACGTCCAGTTGCGGCACAACACCACGCTGGGCAACATCGTCGACCGGGACGGCACCGAGCGGGGGAATCCGGTCATCGGTGACGGCGTCGACCTCGGCGCCACCTGCGCCGTGCTCGGTCCGATCGTCATCGGCCACGGTGCCCGGGTCGGCGCGCTGGCGATGGTCACCAAGGACGTGCCGGACTGGGGGATCGCCGTGGGGAATCCGGCCCGGGTCATCCGGGTCGACGAACCCCCGGCCTGAGGCGGCGCGCCATGCCCCAATCCGGCAGTGTGGCAGATCCCGTCACCAACGCCCCCGTCACCGCCCCCGTCACCGCCGCTGACCCCGGCGGCGCACCCGGCATCGTCGCGGGCCCGGTCGAGGCGGCCGGGTCGGCGGTGTCCGACCCGGCCGCCGCCGCCGTGACCGCCACACCGGCCGTCGGGCCGGCCCCCGGCCGCAAGGGCCGGCTCGAGCGCCGCGCGCTCGCCCTGATGACCGACACCGCCGCCAACGCCCTGCTCGGCATGGTGTTCTGGGTCGCCGCCGCGCGGCTCTACAGCGCCGACCAGGTCGGCCGTGCGTCCGCGATCATCACCGCGGCGACCCTGCTGTGCACGCTCTCGCAGCTGAACCTGGGCAACGTCTACGCCCGGTTCCTGGGCGGCGCCGGCCACCGGCAGCGCCGGATGGTCTTCACCGGGTACGCCGGCGTGGTCGGTCTGGCCGTGGTGCTGGGCGCCGGTTACGCCGTGCTCGGGCCCGGGTCGGTGCTGTTCGCCGACGCCTGGGAGGCCTGGCTGTTCCCGGTCGCGGTGGCCGTGCTGACCGTTTTCGTGCTGCAGGACATGATTCTGATCAGCCTCGACCGGGCTTTCTGGGTACCGGTGGAGAACATCACCTGGGGCGTGGCGAAACTGGGGATGCTGGTCGCCCTCGCGGCGTCGCAGCCGGTTCACGGAATTGTGCTGTCGTGGATCGTCCCCGCGCTGGTCGCGTTGCTCGGCGTCACCGCGTATCTCCTTTTCCGGAAATGGCCGAAGCACCCCCCGGTCGCCATTCCGGATCGGCGCGAACTCACCTCCGCGGTGGGCGGGGAATACGTGATCGGCCTGGTCTCGACGGCCGTCCCGCTGGCCCTGCCGCTGCTGGTCGTCCACGAGCTCGGGCTGGCCGCGAACGCCTACTTCTCGGTGCCGTGGCTGTTCGCGACCTCGCTGAGCCTGCTCATGTGGAACGTGGCGTCCATCCTGCTCGTCGAGGCGGCGAACCGGCCCGACCAGCTGTCCGCGCTGCTGCGGCGGGCCCTGCGGATGTCGTTGCTGGTCGGCGTGGTCGGCGGCCTGGGCATCTGGCTGGTCGGCCCCTGGCTGCTGTCGCTGCTGGGTCCCGAGTACGCCGAGAGTTCCGCCTGGCTCCTGCGTCTGACCGGTCTGGCGGCGCCGGCGGTGGCCATCGTCGTGGTCTGGACGACCGCCGCGCGCAGCCAGGGGTGGCTGCGCCGGGTGCTGGCGCTGCAGCTGTGCGTCGGCGTCGGCGTGCTGGGCCTGTCGGCCCTGCTGCTGGGCCCGCTGGGAGTCACCGGCATCGGCGCGGCGTTCCTGACCGTCCAGACGATCGCCGCCGCGGTCGTCGTCCGGTCGCTGCTGCGGATGGTGCGCCCGCCCCGGCGCACCGGCCGCCACCGCCATCCCGGGCGTTCCGGCCGGGCCCGGACGGCCCCCGCGGTGGAGACCGGCGCAGCGCCGCTTTCATAACCCGTTTCATTCCGGTTCACCCCATGTGCCGCCCCCGGTCGAGCCTGTTCGGCCGGGGTGAAGCCGCCGATTCTGTGACGAAGTCAATGGCTCCGGGCCGCGCCGGGGAGCGCAGAAATGCGCTATTGTTCCACCTGGCTACGTGGGCCGCGTCCACCCTCTTCGACTTCAATTCCGATCGAGGTCGCGCGGCTGTCCACCCGGGCCTTGCCCGGCTTCCGGGCCGTTGCCCGGTTTCGAGGAACGCATCGGCGTGTTCGTGGTGAAGCCGGCCAGGAAAGGTGACGAAATGAATGCTACGCGGCTTGTCCGCCGGGCGAGCGCCATGGTGCTGCTCGCTCTGACGCTCGTGGTTTTGGTCTTGGTCCTGTTCGGGGCCGGCGGCACCGTCGGCCTGGTCCTGGTGGTCGCGTTCGCGCTGACCGCGCCGGGCTGGGTCGTCGCGCGGTTCATGGACCCCGAGTCGCCGGCCATGGAATGGACGATCGCGGTCGCCGCGAGCGTGTCCATCGTGCTGCTGCTGGCCATGGTTCAGCTGGTGACCGGCCTGTGGTACCCGTCGGTGGCCGTCGGGGCGCTCGCCCTGGCCACCGCCGCCGGGTTGGCCGTGCACCTGGTCCGCATGACCCGGGAGCAGGTGGCGGCATGACCATCTCCGTCGCCCGCCGCGCCGACCACCCGCACCGCGCGCCCGGCCGGCGCCCCCTGGACTTCCTGCCGATCGGCCTGGCGGCCGTGGCCGTCCTGTCCTGGCTGCTCGGCCTGCACGCCATCGAACCGTCGAGCCTGGACGGCTGGGGACTGGTCGGCCAGCTCGGCCCGCTCGTCCTGCTGGCCTACCCGCTGCTGATCGCCGCCGGTGTGCTGGAGCTGATCCGCCCGGCCCGGCGGACCTGGGTGCTGGCCCTGATCACGCTGGCCGCCGTCGTCCTGGTCTACGGGCTGCAGCCCGCGGTGGAGAGTGCGGCCCGCCTGCCCGTGCCGTGGCTGCACGCCGGTTTCAGCGAGTACATCGCCCAGAACGGGGCCGTGCTCGAGGCCTACGACACCCGCTTCTCCTGGCCCGGCTTCTTCGCGGCCGCCGCGATGCTCGGAAGCGCGGTCGGGGTGGACAACCCGATGGCGCTGCTCAACTGGGCGCCCGTCGTGCTCGGCGGCATGGCCGTCCTGGCGATGCGGGCCCTGGCCGGCGCGGTCTTCCGCTCCGGCCCGGCGGTCTGGCTGGCCACCTGGATCTTCCTGCTGGCCAACTGGACCGAGCAGGAGTACTTCTCCCCGCAGGGCACCGTCATGGTGCTGTTCCTGGCCGCGCTGGCCGTGACCGTCCGGTACCTGGTCAAGCCCGGGATCCTGGAGGGTGGCCGGGTCAAGCTGTCCGCGCGACCGGCCCCCGACGGCACCCCGCGGACCCGGATCTGGGCCATCTTGCTGGTCGTCGGGTTCACCGCGGCGATCGCGCCGACCCACCAGCTCACGCCGTACGTGCTGGTCGCCATGCTGCTCGTGCTGCTGCTGTTCGGCCGGCTGCGGCCGGCCTGGCTGCCGGTCTTCGCCGGGGTGCCGGTCGTCGCCTGGTTCGTCTTCGGGGCGCGCGGCTTCTGGATCTCCCAGCTGCATCTGCTGACCGACTCGATCGGCCGGCTGGACAGCTCCATCCGCCAGGGCATCTCGCAGCGCCTCTCCGGGACGTCGCCGACGGACGGCACCGGCATCTCCGCCACCGGCGATCCGGCCGATCTGAGCACGGGCGCCGTGGACGCGGCCCACCAGGCGATCGTGACGCTCCGGATGGGCATCACCGGCGCCGTGCTGGTGCTCGCGGTGATCGGCTTTGTCGTGCTGCGCCGCCGCGGGACCCGCACCTGGACGCTGCCGGCGCTGGCCGCGGCGGCGTTCCTGCCCGCGCTGGTCCAGCCCTACGGCGGCGAGGTGTTCGTGCGCTGCTACCTGCTGGCGCTGCCCTGGCTGGCGATCGGCGCGGCGGTCGCGCTGGCCGCCCTGGTCCGCACGCCGGTCGTGGCCGGTGCCGGCGACGCCGGGGGAGCCGTCGAGGCCACCCCCCGCGCCGGTTCGCGGACGCTCGGGGCCGTGCTCGTCGGCGCCGTCCTGGTCGTGCTCGGCCTGTCGACGGTCGTCGCCCGGGGTGGCAACGACGCGTACGTCACCAACACCACGGCCGACGTCGCGTCGGTCGAGTGGATCTACGCCAACGCCCGGCCGCAGGACACCGTGGTGGCGCCGCTGTGGTACAGCCCGCTGCGCACCGAACGGGTCGGCGACCTGCGTCAGGTCGCGGCCGCGCAGCTGGCCGGCAACGGCAACGTCTGCGACACCCCGTCGGCGATGGTCGAGTGCATCGTCACGGCCAAGGTCGACTTCGTCGTGGTCAACGGCCAGCAGGACGAGGGTGGTGTGCTGCTCAACGGCTTCAAGCCCGGGTGGACCGGCCGGCTGGTGCAGACGCTCGTCGACCAGCACGGCTACACCGTCGGCTTCAGCCAGGACGGCGCCATCGTTCTGCAGCGCGGGAGCGCCTGATGGCACGCGCGGGCCGGCTCTCCGCCGTGCGGCGTGAGCTGCGCACGGATATGCGCCTGATGACGATCGACTTCGTGGTCAACGCCGTCCTGGGCAGCGACCTGGTGCCGCGTCCGGTCCGGTACGCCGGTTACCGGGCCCTGGGCATGCCGACCAGCACGCCGAACGTGCTGCCGGGCCTGCGCATCTCCGGGTCCCGGCGCCGGCTCTCGCTCGGCGCGGGAACCTTCCTCAACCGGGACTGCTTCATCGAGGCCGTGGCCCCGGTGACGGTGGGTGCGGGATGCCAGTTCGGTCCGCAGGTGATGGTGCTGACCTCGCACCACGAGCGGCTGGCCGACGGGCGGATCGAGCGCAAGGCCACCCCCCGCCCCGTGCGGATCGGTGACCGGGCCTGGATCGGGGCCCGGGCCGTCATCCTGCCCGGGGTGACGATCGGCGACGACGTCGTCATCGCCGCGGGTGCCGTGGTGACCAAGGACTGCCTGGCCCCGGGCACCTACGCGGGTGTCCCCGCCCGGCCGGTCGGCGGTGTCGATCGGGGTGTCGACCGGGGTGTCGACCGGGGTGTCGCTCGGGGTGTCGACCGCGATCGGCGCGCCGGGGACGGCCGGACGCCGGCCGCCGGCACCCTCACCCTGATCACCCAGAAAGAATCCACCAAGAAAGAGCAGGCCGGCTGATGAACACTGTGGTGCTGTGGGTTGACCTGGTCGTGCTCGCCGCGTTCGCGGCGCTGGCCGTGCAGCGTGTCGTCATCGGCGAGCGGGAGGCCGGCAGCGACGGTACGGGCCCGACGACCCGGTCCGACGCCCTGCGGGTACTCGATCTGCGGTTGGCCATCTGCCTGGGCGCGTTGATCGTCGGCGCGGCCACCTACCTGTTCCTCGGCCTGGCCTAGGTCCGGCCTGGGACGCTCGGTCCGGCCGGCCATGCGGCCGGGGCCGGATCCGCTCGCCGCGGCGGGCCCCCGACCGGCCGGAGCCATCAGGATCGGGCCGGTCGTGGCCGTTGCGGCCCCGATCGCCCGCGGCGCCGGGTGCCGGCCCGCGACCGGGCAGCGCTCCGGTCCCGCGACCGCTCCATCAGTTGCCGACCGTGCGAGGCCACCATCGAGCACGGGAAAGACGTCCTGGAGGCAACGCGGCGCCGGAGCAGCCGGATTGCTCAGGAGACCCGAGGCGCGGATCGGCCCGTGGCTCGGCCCCGCAGCGGCCGGCGTGATGGCCGCGGCCGGCCCGGCCTGGAACCGGCGCCGCCCGGTGCGGCCGGGAACCGCGGGCGCCCGGGATCACGGGTGGGCGTCGGCCGCGGCCCGTCGGG
>NZ_JBMDXT010000558.1:0-2227 GCF_048594475.1 Nakamurella sp.
GGTTTGAGCCCCGGATCCGGGTGATCCGGGGCTCAAACCGGCAAGTCGGCGCGGATCGGCGGACGGGTGGCGCGGATCGGCTGACGGGCGGCGCGGATCGGCTGACGGGCGGCGCGGATCGGCGGACGGGGCGGGGTCTCCGTCGGCTGGTCGCGGCCCTGGTCGGCGCGCTGATCGTCCTGGGGCCGGTCTCGCCGGTGGCCGCGGCGCCGTCCCCGGCCGTCCCGACGCCCGCCGAGTCCGCAGCCTGGCTGCAGGACGTCGTGGACGCGCAGGTCGCCGACGCGGCCGGACAGGGCATCCGGCAGAGCGTGGCGGTGGTCGACCGGGCCACCGGCGCGCTGCTTGCGGACAACGGCGGCCGGCGGCAGTACATCTCGGAATCCATCGTCAAGCTGTTCACCGTCGCCTACTACCTGGTCCGGGCGGACGGGCACCCCGACCCGGAGCTGGCGCAGCGGCTGCGCACGATGATCGTCGCCTCGGACGATGCGATCGAGTCGTCCCTCTGGTCGACCGAGATCGTGCCGGCGATGGCCGCCCGCTACGGGCTCGGCGACACCGGCAACGGCCCGCGGACCGGGCCGGACGACTGGGGCTGGGAACTCATCACCGCCGACGACGAGGCCGTGTTCCTCGACCGCATGTCGCAGGATCCGCTGGTCGCGCCGCTGCTGATGGACGCGATGGCCGACGTCCGGCCGATGGGCGCGGACGGCTTCGACCAGGACTTCGGGCTGGACGCGCTGCCCGGCGACCACGGATCGAAGCAGGGGTGGACCGACATCGGCGCCGGCCCGCCGATCCAGGTGCACTCGGTCGGGTGGACCGACCGCTTCTACGTCGCCATCCTGCAGACCTCCGACACGGCCGACGACGACACCATGCGGGCCGCGGCCACCGCGACGGCCGCGGCGATCCGGGCCGCCGGCGAGGGGGCCGGGGGCGGCTGGCCGGCGGTGGGCCGGCAGGTCGCCGCGACCACCCGGGCCCTGGCCGGGGCCCTGATCGGTGGTCCGTCCGGCCGGTGACGCGGGACGCGGGCACTCGCCCCGGCGTCCGGCGGCCCACCCGCATGACACGATGGGCGCCGTGACGAACGGAGCCGCCGCCGACCGGTGTCCCGGCGTGCTGCGGCCGCACCGGGCCCAGGACGGCGCCCTGGTGCGGATCCGGATCCCCGGCGGCCGGATCGACGCGTCCGCGCTGCGGCAACTCGGCGAGGCCTCCGCCCGGTACGCCGACGGCGACGTCCACCTGACCTCCCGCGGCAACCTGCAACTGCGGGGCGTGCGGACCCGCCCGGACGGTGCGGTCGACGACGCGCTGGTCGCGGAGCTGGCCGCGGCCGGCCTGCTGCCGCATCCGACCCACGACCGGGTGCGCAACATCATGTGCTCGCCGCTGACCGGCCTGGCCGGCGGCCGCGCCGACCTGCGCCCGGTGCTGGGTGCCCTGGATGCGGCGATCTGCACGGCCCCGGACCTGGCGACCCTGCCCGGCCCGTTCCGCTTCGCGCTGGACGACGGGCGCGGCGACATCGGCGTCCAGCGGGCCGATCTGGGCGCCGTGGCGGTGGCCGGCGACCGGGTGCGGATCTGGGCGGGCGGGGTCGCCGGCCCCGAGGTGCCGCTCGCGGCCGCGGTCCCCGCGCTGTTCGGCCTCGCCCGGCGGTTCGCCGATCTCGGGTCGACCGCCTGGCACGTCCGCAAACTGCCCGGCGGCGGCCGCCGGTTCCTCGGGCTCCCGGAGAGCGTCGAGGCTGCCGGTCCGGGACCGGTCGCCGCCGCGGGGGAGCCGGTCCGGCCGGCCGGTGACCCCACCCCGCTGGGGGTTCTCGGCCAGGCCGACGGCCGGATGGTGGCGTCCGTCCTGGTGCCGCTCGGCCGGCTGTCCGGGCCGCAGGTGTCGGCCCTGGTCGAGGCGGCCGCGACCGGACGGGGCGGCCGGCTGATCGTGACGCCATGGCGCGGCGTGCTGGTGCCCGACCTGCGGTCGGCGTCGGCGATGGCCGGGCTGGTGGCCCAGGGCCTGATCGACGACGAGGGGTCCGGCTGGCGCGGCGTCACGGCCTGCGCCGGCCCCCGCTGCGCCCGCGGGGCGGGCGCCCCCGGGGCGCCGGCCCGGGCGGTCGCGGCGCGCTCCGGCCGGGGGCCGTCGGTGCCGGTGCACGTCGTGGCCGGCCCGCGGTGCTGCGGCGCGCCCGCCGGCCGGCACGTGCTGGCCA
>NZ_JBMDXT010000559.1:0-6135 GCF_048594475.1 Nakamurella sp.
GCCGGATCGGGCCCGGCGGAGCCGGGCGCACCCGAGCCGATCCCGCCCGGGCCGGCCCCGGTCGTGGACGGCACGGCGACGGCGGCCGTCGACCCGCCGGCCGGCCCCGGTCGGGGCGAGGCCAGCGCGACGACCTCGGAGACGGCGGCCTCGGCCGTCCGGGCCGCGACCCCGGCCCCCCAGCGCAGCGGTCCGGTGGCGGTCCAGGCGGCGCCCACCGCGCCGCGGGCCAGCGATTCGAGCCGGCCCCGCCGGGGCACTCCCGAACCCGACGCCGGGGGCGTCCGGGGGTCAGGGTTGGTCACCGCAGCGCTCCTTCGTCCGATCCTGGGCCTCATTGTTCGCCACCACGGTGCGCGGACGCGCCACCCCGCCGGGATGACGTGTGTTCAGGGTCGCACAGGGTCCGCGCGCCCGTCCGGGTGATCGGTCGCCCACCCGGCCCGGCCGGGTGGGCCGTCAGGATCGACGCACCGGAGCGGAGCGCCGGAGCCAGCCCTTCACCCCGCCCAGGCCGGCCACCCGGGTGGCGAGGTCGACCGCCGCCCCGATCAGCGCCTCCTGCGCGGGGACCTGCGCTTCGTCCGGATAGGCCCTGATGCCTGCCCACGTCGCCGACATGCGCACCCGCTCCAGCCAGCGTTCCAGCTGGTCGCGGGGTCGGTCGGGGGCGTCGAGCATCACCCGGACACCGGCGAACCACCCCGACCCGGTCGCCTGATCACCGAAGAAGGCGCCGGCCGGGTCGCCCGGGATCCGGAGCTGGGCCATGGCCGCGCGGGTGGTCCACTCCGCGGCCAGATCGTCGGCCTGACCCTGGCGATGTCGGGCCCGCCGGGCGGCCTGACCGCCGATCGTCGGCAGCAGCGGCTCCAGACGGCCGCGCAGCGGTTCACGCTCGGCGCTGGTGAACCAGGTGGCGGACTCCATCCGGAAGCTGTTGCCCGGCAGATCGAGCTGGTCGGCCGCCACCAGCAGCAACCACCAGGCCAGACGGGCGAGCATGATCTCGCGGAACCCACCGGCCACACGACCGGCCACGACGGCCTTGAGCAGTTCGTTCTCGGGATGGTCCGGCCAGACCGCCTGGAGACCGTCGTGGCTGGACAAGGGCAGCGACCGGCGGATTTGGACATGCCAGGCCAGCGGGCCGGAGACCGCCGCCGGGGTGATCACGCCCCGGTCGAGCAGCAAAGTGGCGATGGATTTCGTGCAGTCGTCCGGCGCCAGGATCGTCAGGCAGTCATTGGCCATCTGGATCAGCTCGTCCGGCGGGGCCACGGCACTGAGCCGGTCGAGCAGGTCGTAGAGCACCACCGACCTGGGCGGCCCGGAGAACCAGCGCCGGAACTCCAGGACCAGCGACCCGGGCCGTTCCCCGCCCGGGAACTGCCCGGTCAGGACCGAGCGCAGGAAGGCGGCGGTCCGCAGGACCTCCAGCCGCGCG
This sequence comes from Nakamurella sp., assembly GCF_048594475.1. Taxonomy (NCBI): domain Bacteria; kingdom Bacillati; phylum Actinomycetota; class Actinomycetes; order Nakamurellales; family Nakamurellaceae; genus Nakamurella; species Nakamurella sp. The sequence continues at coordinate 1,448 of NZ_JBMDXT010000559.1, forward strand.
GGCTCGATCGACGACGGCTCGACCGCCAGCAGCTCGACGGCGGCCCGCTCCCCGTCGAGCAGGCTCAGGCCCGCACCGGTTCGGCCCGGCTCGTACCGGGCCGGCAGCGGCGGCTCGACCGATTCCACCAGCCGCTGCACGGCCGGATGCCACAGCACCTCGCCCGCCGGGCGTTGCCGCAGCCGCGTCGCCACCGCCTCCGACAGCACGCCGGGCCAGAGCCAGCCGGCCAGGGGGACGCCGGGTGATCGCGTCCCCGGCGCCCTATCCAGGAGGGCGGGAACCAGCGCCTCGATCCGGTCGTCGAACGCCGCGCGGACGGCGGTCAGCGCCGGCCCTCGGGTCAGCCCGGCCCGCTCCACCTGCACGGCGACCGTCAGGACGGCGTCGTCCCGGTCATCGGGGTCGACCCCGTCGAGCCAGCCGGTCAGCGACGGCAGCTCCTGCGCGAGCCCCAGGGCGGCGGCATCGGACAGGGCGAGACGTTCGGGGAACCACACCGGCGCGGCCGGATCCTCCGGACCGGCGAGCACCTCCCGCACGTAGGCGGTCAGGATCGGATCCGTGGTGGCCGTGGGCACGGGACCGTCGGAGCGGTCGAGGGCCGCGAGGATCTCGCCGGTGGTCGACGACGTGGCGCCCGCCTCCCCCCAGACGGTGATCGCCGCGATCAGGTCGGCGGTGAGCGCCGGGGGCAGCAGGCTGACCTGCGGCATGGCCGCGATCAGGACCTGCGCGGCCAGCCGGGCGACCTCCCGCTGGTCCCGGAGCAGCGCACCGTCCATCGACAGCACCACCGCGGGCAGGGCGAACAGCGGCCAGGGATCGAGGTCGGCGCCCACCTGCTCGCCCAGCACGTCGATGCGCCGGCGCACCTCGTCCTCCCAGCCCAGGGCGCACACCGCCTCGGCGAGCCGGGCCCACGGACCGACCCGGAGCAGCGTGCCGCCGACCAGCGTGAAGCCGTCGCCGGTGCGGACCGGCAGGTTCTCCGGGTCCAGGACGGTGACCTGCTCGTCGGGCATCTGCCGCCACCCGCCCGCGGTGTCCGCGGGAGCCCCGATGACCGTGCCGGGCCGGGCGCGCAGCACCTCCGCCGCCGGGGCCGCCTCGTAGGTGGAGAAGGGCACGGCCCACCCGGTGCCGGGCAGCAGGAAGTGGGTGACGATCGACGTCCACATCGCCGCCTCGACCGGCAGCCCGAGGACGACGATCGGCGTCTGCGTGGCGAACGCCCGCTCGGCGGCCGCCAGCACGAACTCCCGCTGCCCGGGATGCAGATCGATGAAGTCCATCCGCAGGTCGGCCGCGGCCGGCGAGGCGACGGACACGACCGGCAGCGGTCCGAGCTCGGCGGTCTCGATGGCCTCGGCCCGGCAGGGGGTCAACCAGCCGTCCGCGGCCCAGAAGTCGGCCGGCCGGTACCGGTTCCAGATCGCTCCGGCGCCGGAGACGGTCGTCGAGCCGGCCGCCGGAGGCCCCACGAGCAGCCCGTGGGCGAAGAACGCGTCCCGTCCCGAGCGGTCCCGGCCGGCCGCCGCCAGGTGGGCCAGGCTCCGGAACCCGCCGGGCAGCACGTCCAGCCGCAGGCACCTGGGCAGCAGGTCGATCTCGTCCTGGGTGGTCAGCGGCCCGACGATGGGCGTCCGGAAGCCGCCGAACGGCCGGACCGCCTCCTTGACCGCGGCCTCGGGAACCGGCCCGCCGAAGTCGGCGGACACCACCTGTTTGACCTTCCAGCCGGGCACCGCCGAGTAGGGGCCGGGTGCCTCGCAGGCGGTGTAGCTGAACTGCCCGACGAGGACCGGGTTCACGTCCCCCACCCGCGCGACCAGAGCAGCCAGCGGATGGGGTCGCCGACCCGTTGCGGGCTGGCCCCGGCGTCGGTCAGCTGCCGGCCCTTGGGCCCGTGGCCGAGCGCCGACAGTGCGAAGTACCGGAACTCCCGGAACGACTGCTCGACCTCGTCGACCAGCGCACGCTCGTTCATGGCCAGCAGCAACGCCCGGACCTCGTCGTGCACCCGCCGGCCGTCGGGTTCGTGGTACAGCCCCGGCTGCGTGACGTAGGGGTCGCGCCACAGGGCGTTGCCCGGCCCGATCAACCGGCTCAACTGGGACTGCGGTTCCTTGGCCACGGCCTGGATCCCGTCGAACTTGGCGAAGACCACGGCCGCCCGGTTGGGCAACGGCCCGGTGGGGATGCCGAGCAGCAGGCGGATCTCGTTGACCACGTTGCCGACCACGGTCAGCGGGGGCGCACCCTGTTCGGGCAGCGGGATCACGCCGTGCAGCCAGTCCCGGACCCCGGGCAGCTGCAGGGGGTCGATCAGGATGACGATCAGGTCGGCGTGGGCCAGCGCCGGCGCGTACGGCCGGACCGTCTCGGGCTGGCTCATGTCCTCCCCGGCGACGTCGAACAGGGAGATCGCCCGGTTCCGGCCGGTCGGGGCCCGGCCGATCGAGGCGATCATCGGGCGCAGCAGCTCCTCGTTCTGGGCGGCGGAGAGCGTGCTGGGGAACAGCTCCCCGGCCCGGATCATGTTGCGGTGCGCCGTCAACTTGGCATCGGACTCGGCGTCGATCGGGCGCAGGTGACCACCCACCGAGGGCAGCAGCGTGGTCTCCAGGTGGCCGACCAGACCGCTGAGGTAGGTCGTCTTGCCGGACTGCCGGGCCCCGACCATGACCACGCCGAGCACCTCGTGCGCCCACCAGGTCGGGGGGAGATCGGAATGGCAGTGCGGGCAGACCTCCTGCCGGCTCATCACGCCGCAGTTCGGGCAGTGCGCCGTCGGCTGCGGGGGGTCGAGCACCGTCTCCCGGCGCTCCTGATGACTCGACCGGGTCACCGGGAAGACCGGCCTGGCCTGCACCGCGTCGGTCGGGTCGGCCGAGCCGGGATGCCGCAGCTGGGTCAACCCCGGGTCGATCGTCGGCTCGCACGATCCCTGGCAGCGGAACTGCTGGACCCGCAGGTCGGCCTCGCGCAGGCAGCGCGGGCAGTGCAGCGGCGCCGCGGTCGCCGGCCCGGGCGGGGCGACCGGCGGGCCAACGGGATCGACGACGATCGGTGGGGTCCCGCTCCCGGTCCAGACCAGCAGGCGCAGGTGGGCTCCCCGGGGCACCCGCACCTCCGGCACGGCCGTGATCCACTGGCCCGGGGCCAGCGCGGTGCGCGGCACCTCGCCCTGGCAGACGCGCTGGACGGTCGGGCCGTCCGTCGCGAGCGGAAAGCCGGTGGTGTCGGCGAGCAGCATGAAGGACAGGTTCGGCCAGTGCGGGCGGTCGACCAGCAACTGCAACGACCGGCTCGACCCGAACCGGTTCACCGCGGCCAGGTCCCACCGGACGGTCCACCGGCCCGGATAGGCCTTGCGGAACTGGCCGCCGCGGATGTAGTCGCCGCCGTAACGGGTCGCCCCCTGCAGCAGCACGTCGACCGGCTCGGGTCCCAGGGTGCAGCCGACCCCGCCGAACCGGTCGAATTCCTCCCGGTTGACCAGCCGCATCGGCGCGCCGTGTGATTGACCGCCGGGCGGCACGAACCAGACGCCCAGGAAGGTGGCACCGGTCGGCCAGGTCGACCGGACGAGCTGCCAGTCGACCCGTTCCTCGATCTCCATCTCGTCGATGTCACCCACGTGCAGCATGACGTCCTGGCCGCCGATGATCCGGGTGCCGGACAGTTCGGTGACCGCCGAGATCGTCCACTGGGAATGCCGCCCACCGTCGACGTGGGTGTCCAGCGGGATCCACGGGATGGTGTCGCGCTCCTCGACCGCGACGACCGGCTCCCGGATCCGCTCGCCGAGCAGCCCCACCTGCAGGGCCCACTGGTCCGCGGTGAGGGTGCGGCCGACGACGGTGTCGGCGTGGGGGCCACCCGGGGCCACGTACAGCGTGACCGTTCCGCGGGCGGGCGGCCGCCAGGAGGCGCCGACCCCGACCCGGTCGTCCCGGTGGCGGATCTGGCCGCGCAGCTCGGTGACCGGCTCGGGTCGGCCGGGCACCGTCACCGTCCGCTCCAGGCCCGGGGAGGATTCGATCGACCCGTCGTGCGCGCCGAGCACGGGCGACTCGGTGTAGACGCGGTAGGTGTAGGTCGCCCCCGGCTCGACGTCGACGTCGCGGAAGGTGTCGCCGCGGAAGGTCAGCTGCCGCGACGCGTCCGGCCCCTTGGGCAGCGGCCGCCCGGGGAGCGACCGCATCACCCGGACCCGGTCGATCCCGTCCGGCGCGGTCCAGCTCAGCAGCACGCCGTGTTCGGCCGGCTCGACGGCGAGGTCGGCGACCTCGGTGAGCACCCGGCCGATCGCGTGCCGGACGGCCGTCGCGTCCGGCAACTCGGCCGCGGACCGGACCGGGTAGGCGAAGACCGCGAAGAACCGGTGCCGCGTGTCCGGCAGGATCGCCTGCCGGTCCACGGTCACCAGCACCCGATCCGACGCCGACGGTGCTTCCGGGACGGCGTCGGCCGACCCGCAGACCAGGTAGACCGCGGTCGAACCGGGTGGCGGGACGTGCTCGTCCCACCGCAGGATCGTGCGTCCCGTGATGTCCACCACCGCGCGCACGGTGGCGTCCGACTCGGCGAAGGCGTCCCACTCGGGCGACAGCACGGCGACGTCGGGCAGGTCGTCGGCGACGACGGGCGAGGGTGCGGGGCGCGCGGCGGACGCGACCACC
>NZ_JBMDXT010000056.1:0-11288 GCF_048594475.1 Nakamurella sp.
GCCGGTCCATCCGGTCGGCCCAGCGCGGCCGCCGAAAACGGATCAGCATCCCGAGCAGCACCGGCAGGAGCACGATGACGAACACGTCCAGCGCCGTCCGGCCCTGCGCGCCGATGTGGTCGGCGCCCGCCCCGAACCAGCCCATCGAGAAGTTGACGATCAGCGGCAGGGTGATCAGGGCCAGCACGGAGTTGACCGCCGTCAGGCTGATGTTGAGCGCGACGTCGCCGCGGAACAGGTGGCTGAACAGGTTGGCCGAGGTGCCTCCCGGGGCCGCGGCCAGCAGCATCATGCCGACCGCGAGCGCCGGGGGCAGGTCGAACGCCAGCACCAGGGCGAAGCACGCGGCCGGCAGCAGCACCAGCTGGCAGGCCAGCGCCGCCAGGGTGACCCGCGGGTGGCGCAGCACCCGCTCGAAGTCGCTCCGGGTCAGACCCAGACCGAGCCCCAGCATGACGATCGCCAGCGCCGCCGGCAGGGCGATCGAGGTGAACACGGTTCCCATGACCGCAAAGTGTGCCTGACCGGACGGGACGGATGAACCGGGCGTTCCGGTCAGTCGCGTTCGCCGAGGGTCAGTTCGACCCCACCGGACATGGCGGCCGCGGCGTTGTAGATGAACGCGGCCACCGTCGCCAGCGCGGTGAACAGCACGATGTTGATCGCCCCGATGATCGCGGTGATGCCGAAGATCCGGCCCGCGGTGACCAGGTCCGTCTTGCCGGCCGCCTGGGTGTCCGGCGACGAGGTCAGGGTGGAGAACGTGTCGTTGATCTTGGACCACACGCCCATCGCGTCCATCGTCAGGTACAGGATGCCGATGGCGATCATCCAGACGAAGAACATGACGATCGCCACGATCAGGCTGATCTTCAGCACCGTCCACGGATCGACCCGCTTGAGCTGGAGCGAGGCCAGGCGCGGCGGCCGCCGGGTCGCCTTCGCCCGGCGGGCGGCCTCGGAGCCGGCGCGGGCCGGCGGTGGCGCCGGCCGGGCGCCGACCTGCTGCGGGGAGGCCATGGCGGAGCCGTCGGAGCCGGTCGGCCCGCTGCCCGAACCTCCCGGCGACCCGCTGCCCGAACCGCCGGCCGGGCCGGCGGGATTACCGGCGGGCGCGGGGGCGCCCGACCCGGACGGCGCGGTCACGCCGAGCCCCCGGTGGGTCCGGCCGCCGCGGCATCGTCGTCGGCGTTCCGGGCGATCGCCACCAGGCTGTCCCCCTCGGACAGGTTCATCAACCGCACTCCCATGGTCTGTCGTTTCGCCTTACGCACTTCGCGCGCCTGGGTCCGGATGACCCCGCCGCCCGAGGTGATCGCATACACCTCGGTGTCCAGGTCCACGATCAGGGCGCCCACCAGCTTGCCACGACGACGGTCGTACTGGATCGTCAAGACGCCCTTGCCGCCCCGGCCCTGGACCGGGTACTCCTCGATATCGGTGCGCTTGGCGTAGCCGCGTTCCGTCGCGACCAGCACCTGCGCCCCTTCGTAGACGACTGACATCGACAAAAGTTCATCGCCGGCGTTGAATCGCATGCCCAGCACGCCGGACGTGGCCCGGCCCATCGGGCGCAACGCCTCGTCGGTGGCGTGGAAGCGGATGGATTGGCCCTCCGCGGAGATGAGCAGCAGGTCGGCCGCCGCGTCGCAGAGCACCGCGCCGACCAGCTCGTCGTCGTCCCGCAGGTTGATCGCGACGATCCCGCCGGCGCGGTTCGAGTCGAACGCGGCCAGTTCGCTCTTCTTGACCAGTCCGCCCTTGGTCGCCAGCACCAGGTACGGCGCCGCCTGGTAGTGCGGGATCTGGATGACCTCGGCGATCTTCTCGTCCGGCTGGAACGCCAGCAGATTGGCGACGTGCTGACCACGCGCGTTGCGGTTCGCCTCGGGCAGCTCGTACGCCTTGGCCCGGTAGACCCGGCCCTTGTTGGTGAAGAACAGCAGCCAGTCGTGGGTGGAGGAGACGAAGAAGTGGGCGACGATGTCGTCCTGCTTCAGGGCCGCCCCCTGAACCCCCTTGCCGCCGCGGCGCTGGGCCCGGTAGAGGTCGGTCTTGGTCCGCTTGGCGTAGCCGGTCCGGGTGATGGTGACGACCACCTCCTCGACCGCGATGAGGTCCTCGACCGAGACGTCGCCGTCGTAGGGCACCAGCCGGGTGCGCCGGTCGTCGCCGTGCTTGTCCACGGCCTCGTTCAGCTCGTCCCGGATGATCGCCCGCTGCCGCTCGGGCTTGGCCAGGATGTCGCGCAGGTCGGCGATGACCCGCTCCAGCTCGGCCAACTCGTCGATGATGCGCTGCCGCTCGAGGGCGGCCAGCCGGCGCAGCTGCATGTCCAGGATGGCGGTGGCCTGGATGTCGTCGACGTCCAGCAACTCCATCAGGCCGGCCTTGGACTCCTCGGCCGAGGGCGAGCGCCGGATCAGGGCGATCACCTCGTCGAGCATGTCCAGCGCCTTGACCAGGCCGCGCAGGATGTGGGCCCGCTCCTCGGCCTTGTTCAGCCGGTACTGGGTCCGGCGGACGATGACCTCGATCTGGTGCGCGACGTACAGGCTGATCATCTGGTCCAGCCGCAGGGTGCGCGGCACCCCGTCGACGATGGCCAGCATGTTGGCGCCGAAGCTGGTCTGCAGGGCGGTGTGCTTGAACAGGTTGGCCAGCACGACCTTGGCCACCGCGTCGCGCTTGAGCGTGATGACCAGCCGCATGCCGATGCGGTCCGACGACTCGTCCGCGATGTCGGCGACGCCGGCGATCTTGCCGTCCTTGTGCAGCTGCGCGATGGCCTCGACCAGGTTGTCCGGGTTGACCTGGTAGGGCAGCTCGGTGACGACCAGGATCGTGCGGCCCTTGGCGTCCTCCTCGATGTTGACCACGGCCCGCATCCGGATCGACCCGCGGCCGGTGCGGTAGGCGTCGGCGATGCCGTCGGTGCCGACGATCAGCGCCCCGGTCGGGAAGTCCGGGCCCTTGACCCGCTCCATGGCCGCCTCGAGCAGCTCCTCGGGGGAGGCGTCGGGGTGCTCCAGCGACCAGACGACGGCGGAGGCCACCTCCCGCAGGTTGTGCGGCGGGATGTTGGTGGCCATGCCGACCGCGATGCCGGACGACCCGTTCACGAGCAGATTCGGGATCCGCGAGGGCAGGACCGTCGGCTCGGTGGTCTTGTTGTCGTAATTCGGCACCATGTCGACGGTGTTCTCGCCGATGCCGTCGAGCATGAGCATCGCCAGCTGGGTCAGCCGGCATTCGGTGTATCGCATGGCGGCGGGCGGGTCATTGCCCATCGACCCGAAATTGCCCTGGCCGTCGATCATCGGATACCGCAGCGACCACGGCTGGGCCATCCGCACGACCGTGTCGTAGATCGGCGAATCACCGTGCGGGTGATAGTTGCCCATCACGTCGCCGACCACCCGGGAGGACTTCACGGTCGACCGATCGGGCCGGAATCCCGAGTCGTACATCCCGTAGAGCACGCGCCGGTGCACCGGCTTGAGACCGTCCCGGACGTCGGGCAACGCGCGGGAGACGATGACGCTCATCGCATAGTCGATGAACGAGCGCTGCATCTCCTGCTGGATATCGACGGGCTCGGTGCGATCGTGTTCGCCTGAGTCGGGACCTGTCACGACCTGGATCCTCCGAATATCACGAAACCGTCACGCTGACGGGGGACATATCCACATGTGGATGATTACTGTGCATAGCTCGACCGGCACGATTTCGTGACGGGCGATTGGGCCGAACGGTGTGGCCGATCTCTCACGGGAGGGCCGGTGTTCACGGGAGCGACACACCGGCTTCCCACGGCATTCACAGATCCAGGAATCGGACGTCCTTGGCGTTTCGGGTGATGAATGCCCGGCGGGCCTCCACGTCCTCACCCATCAACACCGAGAACAGTTCGTCGGCCGTCGCCGCGTCCTCCAGGGTCACCTGCAGCAGCAGCCGGTTGGCCGGATCCATGGTCGTCTCCCACAGCTCCTTGGCGTTCATCTCGCCCAGGCCCTTGTACCGCTGGACGCCCTCGTCCTTGATCAACCGCCGGCCGGCCCGCTCGCCCTCGGCGATCAGCCCGTCCCGCTCCCGGTCCGAGTAGGCGAACTCGTGCGCCCCCTTGGACCACTTGATCTTGTAGAGCGGCGGTTGGGCCAGGTAGACGTGGCCGGCCTCGACCAGCGGCCGCATGAACCGGAACAGCAGGGTCAGCAGCAGGGTGCGGATGTGCTGGCCGTCCACGTCGGCGTCGGCCATCAGGACGATCTTGTGGTAGCGGAGTTTGGCCAGGTCGAAGTCGTCGTGGATGCCGGTGCCCAGGGCGGTGATGAGGGACTGCACCTCGGTGTTGCGCAGCACCCGGTCGATCCGGGCCTTCTCCACGTTGATGATCTTGCCGCGGATCGGCAGGATCGCCTGGAACATCGAGTCGCGGCCGGACTTGGCCGACCCACCGGCCGAGTCGCCCTCCACGATGTACAGCTCCGAGCGGCTCGGGTCGGTCGACCGGCAGTCGGCCAGCTTGCCGGGCAGGCCGCCGATCTCCAGGGCGCCCTTGCGCCGGACCAGGTCCCGCGCCTTGCGGGCGGCGTCCCGGGCCTGGGCCGAGGAGACCGCCTTGCTGATGATGGTCTTCGCCTCGGCCGGATTGCGCTCGAACCAGTCGGCGATCCACTCGTTGCAGGCGGTCTGCACGAACGACTTGGCCTCGGTGTTGCCCAGCTTGCCCTTGGTCTGCCCCTCGAACTGGGGCTCACGCAGCCGGATGGAGATGATCGCGGCCAGCCCCTCGCGCACGTCGCTGCCGTCGAGGTTGGAGTCCTTCTCCTTGAGCAGCTTCTTGTCGCGCGCGTACTTGTTGACCTGGGAGGTCAACGCGGTCCGGAAGCCCTCCTCGTGGGTGCCGCCCTCGTGGGTGTTGATGGTGTTGGCGAAGGAGTGGACCGACTCGTTGTAGGACGAGTTCCACTGCATGGCGACCTCGACCTCCATCGTGTCGCCCTTCACCTCGAACCCGATGATCGACGGGTGGATCGGGTCCTTGGTGTGGTTCAGGTGCTTGATGTAGTCGACCAGGCCGCCCGGGTAATGGAACGTTTTCTCCAGCGGTTTCCACGCCTTGGCCGCGACGGCCCCGTCCGCGGCCGCCGGCGGGGCGGTTGCGCCGCTCTCCGCGATCACCTCGAGTTCGGCCTCGGTGCGCCGTTCGTCGCGCAGCACGATGGTCAGTCCCTTGTTGAGGAATGCCATCTCCTGCAGGCGGCGGGAGACCGTTTCGACCTTGAATTCGGTGGTCTCGAAAATGGCCGGATCCGGCCAGAAGGTGACCGACGAGCCGGTGCGGTCGCTCGGCCCGAGCGTCTCCAGCGGGCCGGGCTTGGCATTGCGATAGGACTGGGCGTAGGCCTTGCCGTCGCGGTGGATCTCCACGTCCAACCGCGTCGACAGCGCGTTGACCACCGAAACGCCGACGCCGTGCAGGCCGCCGGAGACGGCGTACGCGTCGGAGTCGAACTTGCCGCCGGCGTGCAGCACGGTGAGCACGACCTCGACGGTCGGGCGCTTCTCCTTCGGGTGGATCTCCACCGGGATGCCGCGCCCGTTGTCGATGACGGTCACCCCGCCGTCCGCCCGCAGAACCACCTCGACCCGGTCGGCGTACCCGGCCATCGCCTCGTCGACGCCGTTGTCCACGACCTCCCACACCAGGTGGTGCAGGCCGCGCTCGCCCGTCGATCCGATGTACATACCCGGCCGCTTGCGGACGGCCTCCAGGCCCTCCAGCACGGTGATTGAGGATGCGCCGTACTCGCTCTTCTTGGCTGTCACGGATCTACCCGTCGCTCCTGTGCTCGCTCTGATGCCCGCTCCGGCCCGGGCGCGGCGTCGATCGTCCGGTCGGCGCGCGCACCGGACCCCAGGGCGGGCTCGGGACGCTCCGATCGGCCGGCGGAAGCGCTCGGGGGCGTCGCCCGCGGGGGACCTCGGACCGCCCGCCGAACGGCTCGGCGGGCGGATCGGAGCGATCCGTCCGATCCGTCTGCGGCGATCTCAGGGCCCTTTGTGGGCGAAGCCTCTCCGAGTCTACCGGTAGCGCCGCTCACAGCACGGCAATACCGGGCTCTGATGATGCCGTGGCGGGTCCGGCGGGAACCGCCGATAGTCACCGGCCTCGACCGTCCGTCCCGGTGCCGCTGCGGCGCGATCGGGCCGCCACTTTCGGGGTATCACCGGTGCGCCTACCGGACTCGGAACCCCGGACCGGGGTTACATCCCGGACGGGACCCCGACCCGGCACCCGATCCGGCACCTGATCCGGCACCTGATCCGGCACCGCCGGACCGCCCGTCCGGGTGGGCCGGCGCGGCCCCGGCGGAGCGAGAGGACGACCACCGTGACCCTGGATCTGACGGCCGGCCGGGCCGGTGCGGTCGTCGCCGACCCCCGGGCGGGCACGGCCGGCGACGCGCACGGCGGCTCGGGCGGCTCGGGCGGCACCGTGCGGCGGCATCCCCCGGTCGTGGCCGTGGCCGTGGCCCGGGATCTGGACCGGCTGGAGCCGGCGCTGTCCGAGCCGGTCACCGCGGTGCGCCGGGCGGCCCTGGTCGCCCACATCGCGTTCCTGGTCGAGCAGGCCCGCTCCGCCGAGGGCGGGCCGGGCCGGTACCCGGTCGCCCTGTCCCGGCTCGGGCACGAGGCCCGGCTCTGGGCGCGGGATCCGATGCGCCGCCCACAGGTCCGGTCGGCGGCGCGGGCCGCGGTGCTGGCCTGGGCGGCGGCGGGCGGGTCGGCAGCGGGAACCGGAACGGGGCCCGAAACAGGGGACGGAACGGGGGCCGCGCGGATCCCGTTGCGGTCGCTGCCCGCCCACCGTCCGACCTCGCTGGCGTACCGCTACTTCTGGCTGCTGGACGACCTGTCACCCGATCGGGTGAGGGACGTGACGGCTCCGTACAGCGGGCCGGCCCGCTGGGTGCTGCGCAACGTGCTCAGCGGCGGGTACAACCGCCGCGCGTATCTCAGGTGGTTCGGCGGCGGCTCCGGGCCGGCGGTCTGACCGGCGAGCGGCGGCCCGAGCCGCCCGTCCGGTCCCCGGCGCTGACCCGGGCGTTGTGGTTCGTGGGCGGATCGCTGCTGCTGGTGGCCGCGCTCGAGCAGCTGCTGCTCATCACCGAGGTCCGGCCGGGCCCGCTGTGGGTGCTCACCCTGATCCCGCTGGCCGCGATCGGCTACGGGTGCGCCGGGCTGCTGGCCTGGTCGCGGCGGCCGAGCAACCGGGTGGGTGCGGTGCTCGTCCTGGCCGCCTGGTTCTGGTTGATCGCGGGCCTGGCCAACACCGACGTCCCGGTGCTCGTCGGGATCGGTTTCGCCGGCGCGACCCTGGTGGTCGCCGTGCTGGTGCACCTGCTGCTCGTCTTCCCGACCGGCCGGGCGGGCACCCCGGCGGCCCGCGCGGTCATCGCCCTGGCCTACCTGGCCTGCACCGTCTTCGAGGTGCTGGGCCACCTGTTCGACCCGGCCGGCGCCACGCCGCTGCAGCTGGCCGACCGGCCGGAGCTGGACGAGGTGATCTCCCGCGTGCAACTGGGCCTGCTGCTGGTGGCGGTGGCCGGCGCCGCCGGGCTGGTCGTCCGGCGGCTGGCCGCGGGCAGTGCGGCCACCCGGCGCGCCCTCGGTCCCGTGGCCGCCGGCATCTTCGCGTCGCTGGCCCTGACCCTGCTCGGCCCGAACGTGTTCGTCCCGTTGTTCGGCTGGAGCCTGCAGGTGCTGTTCGTGGTGCAGGTCGCGGCCCTGGCGGCGGTGCCGGTCCTGCTGCTGGCCGGCATGCTGGCCGGCGGTTTCGCCCGCACCGGCGAGGTGGTGGAGCTGGGGGCCTGGCTCGGGCCGGAGCCGTCCCCGGCCGACCTGGCGGCCGCGCTGGCCCGCACCCTGGGCGACCCCACCGCGCGGGTGGGATTCCGGCTGGCGGGCACCGACCGGTACGTCGACCCGGATTCCGGGCCGCTGCCGGTCGACCGGCCGGGTCCCGGCCGGGCCGTCGAGCTGGTGCGGATCGGCGACGACCCGGTCGGGGTGATCGAGTTCGATCCCGCGCTGGTCGCCGACCGGGACCTGGTCCGGACCGCGGGGCGGGTCCTGGCGACCGCGGTCGACCGGCAACGGCTGGTCGTCTCCCTGACCGCGTCGCGGGACGAGCTGCGCCGGTCGCGGGCACGCATCGTGCAGGAGGGCGAGCAGGCGCGCCGGCAGGTGGCCCGCGACCTGCACGACGGTCTGCAGACCCGGCTGGTGGTGCTGGCCATCCACGTCCAGACCCTGGCCGGCCGGGTACCGCCGGCGCACCTGGCCGAGCTGCACCGGCTGCGCGCCGAACTGGATTCGGCCATCGCCGAGCTGCGCGGCCTGGTGCACAGCGTCATGCCGTCCCTGCTGATCGAGCGCGGGCTCCGCGCCGCGGCGCAGGAGGTCGTCGACCGGATGCCGATGGCCACCGACTTCCGGGCGCCGGAGGAGCTGGGACCGCTGCCGGCGCCGGTCGAGAGCGCCGCCTACTTCGTCGTCACCGAGGGTCTGACCAACGCGGCCAAGCACGCGGGCGCCGGCCGGCTGCGCGTCACGCTCGAGGTGGCCGCCGGCGAGCTGCGGGTCGAGGTGTCCGACGACGGGGTCGGCGGCGCCCGGACGGGCTCGGCCGTCGGCTCCGGCACCGGGCTGCGCAGCCTGGCCGACCGGGTGGAGGCCCTCGGCGGCGTCCTGACCGTGGACAGCCCGCCCGGCGGGGGCACCACGGTGCGGGCGGTCCTGCCCGGTGCGATGCCATGCGGGTAGTGCTGGGCGAGGACGAGGCCCTGATGCGGCAGGGGTTGATCCTCGTCCTGGACCACGGGGGGATCGAGGTGGTCGGGCAGGCCGGGAACGCCCCCGACCTGGTCCGGATCGTCGCGGAGCTGGCTCCCGACCTGGTGATCAGCGACATCCGGATGCCCCCGGACCACACCGACGACGGGCTCCGGGCGGCCCTGGCCGTCCGCGCCCACCGGCCCGGCCAGCCCGTGCTGCTGCTGAGCCACCACGTGCACCGCGAGTACACCCGGGACCTGCTGCGGGACGGTGCGGGCGGGATCGGCTACCTGCTCAAGCATCGGGTCGCCGACCTGGCCGACTTCCTGGCCGACCTGCACCGGGTCGCCGCGGGCGGCACCGTCCTGGACCCGGAGGTGGTCGCGGCCCTAGTCGCCCGCGCCCGCCGGACCGGCCCGGCGGTCGACGCCCTGACGGCGCGCCAGCGGGAGGTGCTCACCCTGCTCGCCCAGGGTCGCAGCAACGCCGCGATCGCCCGGCGGCTGGGTATCGCGGAGAAGACGGTGGTCCAGCACGTCTCGGTGATCTACGACCAGTTCGGGCTGCTGGCCGGACCGGACGACCACCGGCGGGTGCTCGCCGTGCTGAACTATCTGTCCCTCTGACGGTCCGTCTGCCGTCGGTGTCCCTTTCCCGGGCCGCCGAACTCCGACCCAGGTCGGATCCCCGATGGCCGGCCGCCCGGTCACAGTCGCAGCATGCGCACCACCGCCCGGCCGGCCCTGTCGCTGCTGGCCGCCTCCGCCCTGCTGGTCGCCTGCACCTCGGGCGCGTCCACCACCGCCGGGAGCACGGCACTACCGTCGGCGCTTGCGTCGAGCACGCCGGCGGCCGGCGGCTCCGCGTCCGCCCCATCGTCCGCCTCATCGTCGGCTCCGCCGTCCGCCTCATCGTCGGCCCCGGACGGCACCGGTTCCGGTCCGGCGGCCGAGGTCCTGACCCCGGTGCTCGGTGCGGTCGACGACTCGCCCGCCCCGGTCACCGGCACCGACGGGCGGGTGTACCTGGCCTACGAGCTGTACCTGACCAACGCGACCTCGACCCCGGTGACCATCGACTCGGTCGCGGTGCGGCCGGCCGGATCGGCCGACGGTGCCCCCCTGCAGGAGTTCAGCGGGTCGGACCTGCTCGCCCGGTCCCGCGTGATCGGGGCGACGCCGTCCGCGGCCGCGCCCACCGCGATGACGTTGCAGGGCGGCCAGGTCGGCGTCGTCTGGCTCGACCCGAGCGTGGCCACGCCGGGAGACGTCCCGGCCGCGCTGGATCACGTCGTCGCCGCCGGCTTCGCCCAGGCGCCCAACCCGCTGGTGCCGGCGGCGGTGACCGAGACGATCGCCCGGACCGCGGTCAGCCGGGTACCCGCGGCGGTCATCGCCTCGCCGCTGAGCGGGGACCGCTGGCTCAACGGCAACGGCTGCTGCAACGCGGTCACCGCCCACCGGGGGGCGCTCAACCCGATCAACGGGCGGTACCACCTGGCCGAACGGTTCGCCATCGACTGGGTCCAGCTCAACGCCGACGACCAGATCTACCGCGGAGACAAGACCGACCTGGCCAGCTACGCCTACTACGGGGCGCCGATCCACGCGGTGGCCGACGGCGAGGTGGTCGCCGTCTCCGACAGCCTGCCCGACCAGCCGCCGGGCGCCGACCCGCCGGCCGGCAGCCTCCAGGTCGACCAGTTCGGCGGCAACTACGTGGTCGAGCGGTTCACCCAGAACGGGCAGGACTACTACGCGTTCTACGCCCACCTCAAGCCGGGCAGCGGCAGCGCGGCGGTCACGGTCGGCCAGCAGATCTCCGCCGGCGATCAGGTCGGCGCACTGGGCAACTCCGGCAATAGCGACGCCCCCCACCTGCACTTCCACGTGATGGACGGGCCGAACCCGCTGGCCTCGAACGGGCTGCCGTACGTGTTCGACGCGCTGACGATGGTCGGCCGGGCCGCCTCGCCGGCGGCGATCGACGCGGCCGCCGGCTCCGGGGCGGCGCTGCCGCTGGCCACCGGCGGCCCGACCGGGCCGCGCACCGACCAGATGCCCCTCTGGATGGACGTGGTCGACCTGCAGGCGGCTCAGCCGTAGGTGTCGCGCGGACCCCGGCCGGGGACGTGCCGGACCCCGAACCGCCACGACGGGCCGGCCGGGCCCTTGGCCCGGATCCGCAGGACGGTGCGATCCCCGAGCTCGCCGTTGATCCGGGCCAGCAGCTGCGGGGCGAGCAACCGGATCTGGGTGGCCCAGGCGGTCGATTCGGCCTGGACCACGAGCTCGCCGTCGACCAGCGAGGTCGGGGTGCAGCGGCTGGCCACGTCGGCCCCGACGATGCTCTCCCAGCGGCCGAACAGCGTGGCCCGGGTCAGGTCGGCGCCGACCCCGGCGGCCTTGACCCAGGTCCGCATGGTGGAACCGAGCGGTTGCGGA
>NZ_JBMDXT010000560.1:0-21746 GCF_048594475.1 Nakamurella sp.
GGGGGCGGGGCGGGCGCCCCCGCCTACCCCCGTGTGCCGCTGTGGCCCCCTTTCCCGCGCCGAAGCGGCCACCCTTCTGCACACACGGGCCGGGTCAGCGGCTACCGGGGACCCGGCTCCCGGCCAACGCGCGGACGCCGGCGGCCACGGCCGCGCGCCGTGCCTCCCGGATGGCGATGGCCAACGGCCGGAGCGCGTCGTCGACGGCGGCCATCTGGTAGAGGTTCACCGCGTTGGTGTCGTGGCTGTCGGCCACCGTCAGCAGGGCCTGCAGCGAGATCGACGTGGCCAGCAGTGCGGAGGCGACCCGCGGCATGGCCGGCGGGGTGCTGACCGCCTCGGCCAGCATCAGCTCGCGCACCCGGTCGCGGGCGCCGTCGGACTGCCGGGCGACGTCGAGCGCGGCCAGGTTGCGGGTGGCCCGCGCGACCTCGTCATCGAGCCGGTCGTGGGCCTCCGGGACACCGTCGGCCGGGTGCCGGGCGTGATTGGCGAAGACCCGCCAGTGCCCGTTCACCGGCACCACGGCCAGCGAGGACCCGGTCAACGTGACCGCGGCTCCGGCCTCCAGGCCGACCACGGTCAGCTCACCCGACGTCGGCAGGCCGCGCAGGTCGCCCGGGTAGGGCAGCACCAGCTCGGCGTCGCCGCCGGCCCGCAGTAGCGGGAGCAGCGCCGCCGACCCGGCGGTCGGGCTGCCCGGACCCGGCAGCCCGGTCATGGCCGCAATCTCCGCGGTCGCGGCCCGGACGCCGGCCCGCTGATCGGCCCCGTCGATCGCGGTCAGCACGTCGTCCGGGCTCGCACCACCGCGCCAGGCGGCCGACCACAGGGCGAGCGTGGTCGCCGCGCGAACGGCTCCGGACATCGACACGAGCGCCACCGTACGTCACGCATGAGACGGCCGCGTTGCGCGCCGGCCGAGCCGGCCTATTGACCTATTTCACTAATGCACTAGTGTAATCCGGGTGATCGAGTTCCGGATCGACCGCCGGTCGGGGTTGCCGGCGTATTTGCAGATCGTCGAGCAGGTCCGCCAGGCCCTGGTGCTCGGCCGGCTGGGCGTGGGGGACAAGCTGCCGACGGCCCGCGAGGTCGTGGCCAGCACGGCGGTCAACCCGAACACGGTGCTCAAGGCCTACCGCGAGCTGGAGCGCGAGGGTCTGGTGCAGGGACGGGTCGGCGCCGGCACCTTCGTCCTGCGCGGGCTGGCCCGGGACGAGGCCGGAGTCGATTCGCCGCTCGGCGTCGAGCTGACCGGCTGGCTGGGCCGGGCCCGGACGGCCGGGCTGGCCCGGCACGAGGTGGAGGCACTGGTGAAAGCGTTGCTGGACAGAACATTCGGAGGCGGGGATGGGTGAACAACCGATCATGCAGGTGCACGACGCCGGCGTTCGCTACCGGCGGGGGTGGGCGCTGCGGCATTGCTCGTTCGAGCTGCGACCGGGCGCGATCACCGCGCTGGTCGGTCCGAACGGCGCGGGAAAGAGCACGCTCATGCTGGCGACGGCGGGGCTGATCGGGCTGACCGAGGGTCGGATCTCGGTACTCGGCGCGGCGGTCGGGTCCTCGCCGGCCCACCCCGACCTCGGCTTCCTGGCCCAGGACAAGCCCCTCTACCGGCAGTTCACGGTGGCGACCATGCTGGACGTCGGCCGGCACCTGAACGCCCGCTGGGATCGTGGGCTGGCCGAAACCCTCTGCGACGAGGCCGCTCTGGACCGGCGGGCGCGGATCCGCACGCTGTCCGGTGGGCAGCGGGCCCGGTTGGCCCTGGCCCTCGTGCTGGCCCGGCGCCCGTCCCTGCTGGTGGTGGACGAACCGCTGGCCGATCTCGATCCGCTGGCCCGGCTCCAGGTGCAGCAGACGCTGCTGGCGCAGGCCGCGGACACCGGGATGACGGTGCTGCTCTCGTCCCACATCCTGGGCGAGATCGAAGACGCCTGCGATGATCTCGCGCTCATGACGGGCGGCCGGGTGACCCTGCACGGGCCGATCGAAGATCTGGTGGGCCGGCACGTGCTGCTCACCGGGCCGGGCGACGACGAGGCCGGGTTGGCCGCCGTGTCGGCGGGCGCGGTCGAGATCCGCCGCACCCTGCGCCAGCTCACCGTGCTGGTGGACGGGCGGCCGCCGGTGGTTCCCGAGGGGTGGACCACGGTGGCGCCGACGCTGGAGGAAGTGGTGGTCGCCCGGCTGCGCGTTGCGGCGGGCGAAGGGGCGGTGGCGGCATGATCACCGAATCGTTGGCCCCCGCTCGCGAGCTGACCGGCCGGGCGCCCGGCGGGATGTGGTGGGTGGCCTGGCGCCAGCACCGGACGCTCGTGCTCGCCGGCCTGGGTCTGATAGTGGCGCTGGCGGTCGCCATGGTGATCTTCCGCCTGATCTACGACACGCGACCGCCCGGTGGTCCCGACTACCCAGCCGACAACCGGTTCTGGCTGTGGCTGCGGCTGTCTCTGCTGGTGCTGCCGGTCGGGCTGGGGGCGCTGGGCGGGGCGACGGTCGTCGGCCCGGAACGGGAGCGCGGCACGGTGCTGTTCGCCGTCAGCCAGAGCGTCAGCCGGCCGCGGTGGTATTGGACCAAGTGTGCGGTGGTGACTGTGCCGCTCACCCTGGGCATGCTGGCTCTCGGTCTCGTGGCCGAGTGGGTCGTGACGGCGCCCGGGCTGGAACCGTGGAGCCCGTTGGCGGTGCCCGACTTCCAGGTCATCGGTGCCGTCCCGGCGATTCTCACCCTGCTGGCTTTCGGCGTCGGGGTGCCGGCCGGCGCCCTGCTGCGGTCGCTGGCCGCCGCGATGAGCGTGGCGCTCGTCGTGGGAACCGTGCTCGTCGGGGCCCTGGGATACGGCGCCTACCTCGATCTGGTCCCGCCGGTCCACGTCGTCACCCCGTCGACCGCGCCGGACCAGGCCGGTCCGGTCGGGGCCTACCAGGTCGGGTTCGGGTATCTCGATGCCGCCGGACAGACGGTCGCCTACCCGGCGTGCCCGGTCCAGTCGCAGACGATGGAGGCCGGCCCGCCGTCCGATCCGGAGGCCTGGTGGCGTCAGTGCCTGGTCGAGGCCGGTGTGGTCGCCTCCTACGCCGACTACGTCCTGGCCGACCAACGGACCCGCCTGACCCTGACCCTGGCGGCCATCGGGGCGGCGATCGCCGCCGCCGGCCTGGGCCTGGGCCGGCGGCGGGTGAGCCGCCGGGTCTGACGCCCGGCCGGCTGTACGGCGACCGTCGTCCTTCGCCGGGCATGACGACGGTCGCTGCCCACTCGATGCCGGTCGCTGCACATGTCGGTCGACCGGGGGTCACCCGGGGCGGCACGGGTGATCCGTTGACTACGTGGTCAATAGAGTCTTACATTGACCGTATGGTCAATAAGAGCGCACCATCGCGTCGGGCGCCGGCGCTGCCGCGCGTCACCGCGCTGGTCGGGATCTATCTCGGGGTCGTCCTGCTCACGATCGCTGCCCTTGCGGTGATGTCGGTGGTCGCGCCGGACCAGGCGACCGAGCACGCCTGGGGTCACGCGATCGTGGTGGCGGTCGTCGCCGTGCTGCTGCCGTTGCGTCTGCGCGGCGCCCAGCGCGGTCGACGCGGCGCGATCCGGGCCGTCGGGATCATCGCGGCGGTGCTTCTTGTCGCCAATGTCGTGGAGGCGCTGCTGCCCGGGTTCGTGCCGGAATGGATGCGCGGGCAGATGATCCTGGTCGCCCTCCTGATGCTCGGCGTCGTCATCGACGTCGTGCGGTACGGCATCGGTCATCCGGACCGCTGACGTGACGACGGCCCGGTGGGCGACAATCGCGACCGTGTCCAACCCCGCCGCCTCCTCCGGCCCGTCACCCCGGGCCGGCCGTCAGCGCCTGAGTGCCGACCAACGACGCGGGCAGGTGTTCGCGGCCACCGCCGACGCGATTGCCACCAACGGCTATGCGAATGTGACCCTGACCGAGGTCGCGCGGCGCGCCGGTATCGCCAAAGGTCTGGTGTGGCACTACTTCAGCGATCGCGACGACCTCATGCAGCAGACCCTCACCCACCTGGGCAACCGCATTCGCGACGCCGTCGTCGACGACCTCGACGTGTCGGCACCGGCGCCGGCGGTGGTGCGGGAGGTGATCCGCCGGACCGCCCTGCTCACCCGCACCCACCGTGCCGAACTCGACGCGATGGCCCAGATCGTGCAGAGTCTGCGAACCGCCGACGGCCGGCAGCGCATCACCGTTCGGGCGTACGACGCGACGTACGGCGAGCACCAGCGGCTGCTCATCCGCGGCCAGACCGAGGGGACGATCCGGTCGGCTGACCCGCGGGTGATGGCGGTGATCTATCAGGGGGCGATCGACGCCATGATCGGCTACCTGCAGGACCATCCGGACGTCGACCCGGAGGCCGAGGCGCAGGCGGTGGCCGACGTGCTGCTGTCCGGCTTCACCGCCCGCTGACCGGCCCGATGTGCGGGTCGCGCGCCGACCGGCACCCGCGGGCCCGAGCCGGGGGAGTGCGCGCGTCGCCGCCCGGGAGGCGGCCCGGCGCCGGTAGGCTCGGCCGCCGTGACCCGCTCCTACTCGGACCCGCTGGCCCCTCGCGCGCCCCGGAAGATCCCCGAGCTGCCGGCCACCGGCGACGTCGTCGCCGAGGATCCGCTGTCCGGTTTCTGCGGGCTGGTCGTCGCGTGCACGAACAGCGCGGTGACGCTGGAGGACCGGCACGGCAAGCGCCGCAACTTCCCGCTGGCCGTCGGCGCGTTCCTGGTCGACGGGCAGCAGGTCACCCTGGTCCGGCCGAAGGCGGGCCCGGCCGGACCCGCGCATTCGGCGTCCGGCTCCCGCGCGGTCGCCGGGCTCAAGGCGCGGACTGCCCGGGGGAGCCGGATCTGGGTCGAGGGCATCCACGACGCCGCCCTGGTCGAACGGGTCTGGGGTCACGACCTGCGGGTCGAGGGGGTCGTCGTCGAGTCGCTGGACGGTCTGGACAACCTGCCCGCCGCGGTCGGCGAGTTCGCGCCCGGCCCGGGCCGCCGGGTGGGTGTGCTGGCCGATCACCTGGTTCCGGGGTCCAAGGAGACCCGGATCGCGGCGTCCGTCGAGCACTCGCCGGCCGGTCCGCACGTGCTGATCACCGGTCACCCGTACATCGACATCTGGCAGGCGGTGCGGCCGTCCGCGGTCGGCATCAAGGCCTGGCCGGCGGTGCCCCGCGGCACCGATTGGAAAACGGGCGTCTGTCGCGCCCTGGGCGTGTCCGATCCCCAGACCCTGTGGGGCCGGATCAACGGGTCGGTCCGCAGCTACCGGGACATCGACACACCGCTCATCACCGCGGTCGAGCGGCTGATCGACTTCGTCACCGAGCCCGGTCACTGAACCGAAACCGGTTGCGGTGAAGTGATCCTCGTGATCGCGCCGGCGTCATGGCCCGCCGTCTGACCCGACCGTGACCCTGCGCTCACCCAGGGTCATCGGACGCGGGCCCCATCGCTGCCGGCCGGGTGAAGTGTCCGTCACGGGCGGTGAACTACCCGACCGGAGGCTTGTCCGAATCGGTCCGGATCAACAATGCTGATCGCGAGGCGCTGCCGCCGGGGGTCAGGACCGAGCACCACACGGTGGTGGAGGCTCCCCAATGGCAGCGTCCCTCACCCCGCTCGCGTCCCTGTCCCGACCTGCACCCTCGAGCATCGACCCTGCACCGCCCGCCCCGCGTCGGCGATCGGCCGACCCCGAGCCACTCTCCGCGCGGCGCGCCGGCACCACTGGCGGCGCGCCGCGCAATATTTCGTGCGGCGGCGCGCCGGCCGGGTCAGGAGGCGAGCAGGCCGCCGCCCATGTTGATCGGGCTGTCCACGATGTTGCCCAGGATGCCGCGGATGATCGTGCTGCCGTCCTCCTGCCGCAGGGTGTCGTACCAGGTACGGGTGAGTTCGGGGTCGTAGGCGTGGGTCTCGGCGCCGCGCTTGCGGGCCCGTAGGACCAGTTCGCCGGCCCGCTCGGATCGGGTCTTCTGGTAGCGCAGCAGCGAGTCCTGGACCCCGACCGTGTTGGCCGAGAGGGTGATGGCCAGCACGAACGTGTCCTCCAGGGCCGAGCAGGCGCCCTGACCGATGTCGGGCGAGGTGTTGTGGGCCGCGTCGCCGAGAATCGCCACCCGGCCGCGGACCCACGTGTGGAACGGCTCGATGTCCCAGATCTCCACCCGGTTGAGCGAGACCGCCGGGTCGATGGCGTCCAGCAGCGCCTGCACGCCGGGGGCCCAGCCGTCGAAGGCGTCCAGCAGCGGTTGCTTGCCCGCCGACCGGTCGTAGGGCAGACCGGCCGGCTGGGGCACGTCGCAGAAGAAGTAGAAGCGGTCGCCGGCCACCGGCATCACCGCGACCCGCTTCCCGTCGGCGACGTAGGTCGTCCACTGGTTGACCGGACCGATCCGCGGGTCCGCCGGGACCAGACCGTTGTAGTTGGTGTACCCGACGTACGTGCGCTCGATGCCGCCGCCGGTCACGTACTCGCGGGTGATCGACCGGGCGCCGTCCGCCCCGATCAGCAGGTCGCCGGTGGCCGTCGAGCCGTCGGCGAAGGTCGCCGTCACGGCGTGCCCGTCGTCGGCCAGCGACACCATCTTGCGGCCGAAATGGATTCCGTCGCCGAACGTCCGGATCAGCATGGCCTGCAGGTCGGCCCGGGCGACCGGGTAGGGCCGCTGGCCGCTCTGCCGGGTGATCGGGTCCAGGCTGAACCTGCACATCGTCTCGCCGGTCCGGCCGTCGTGATAGGCCATGTCGTCCATCAGGCCGCCCAGCGCCGCCACCTGCTCGCCGACCCCGAGCCAGTTGAGCACCTTGACCCCGTTGGACCACAACGACAGCGCCGCGCCGACCGGCCGGTTGACGGTGACCTGCTCGTAGATCTCCACGTCGTGGCCCAGCTTGCGCAGGGCGATCCCCGCGCTGGTGCCGCCGATGCCCGCTCCGATGATGATGACCTTCATGCCCCGACGGTAGGAAGGCCGCATCACCCGGCCAGGAACGGCGGGTCACACGCGGGTTAACCGCTCAGCAGCAGCGGGCGCCCGGGCGGGCGTCCTGTTCGGCGTACCGCTGCCGCCAGTACTCGCGCTCGGTCGGCACGGGGGCCGCCGGGTGGGTCCGCCGCAGGTGGTCGACGTACCGGGCGTAGGCCGTGTCGCCGAGCACCGACCCGACCCACCAGCGCAGCCCGCGCCAGGCCCCGGCCAGGCCGGTCACGGCGCTCAATGGTGCCCCCGGGACGCGGTGGCCAGCGGCTGCTGTTCCGCCCACTCGGCGGCGATGCGCTTCTCCACCGGCGTGGCGATGAAACTGCGCGGGGCGAACGTATGCGAGGGCAGGTCCGGATCCTCGGTGGTCGGCAGGCCGCCGGCCCGGATCGACCGGACGCAGACGACCGCGGCGGCGATCACCACCAGGATCACCAGCGACGCGAAGATGATCGACAGGGTGCCCTGGATGAAGGTGTTCCGGACGACCGCCGCGATCGCCGCCGGGGACGAGGCGGTGCCGAAGGTCTGCGCGCCCGCCTCCTGCGCGGTCTTGAACGCGTTGTGCTGGGCCCAGTATCCGATCGCCGGCACCGAGGAGAAGATCTTCTGGTAGGACGCGGTCAGGGTGACGGTGAGGTCCCAGACCAGCGGGAGGCCGGGGATCCAGCACCACTTGTACAGCCGCTTCTTGATCAGCACGGTGAAGACCACGGTCAGCGCGATCGCGGCCAGCAGCTGGTTGGCGATGCCGAACAGCGGGAAGAGCGTGTTGATGCCGCCCAGCGGGTCGGTGACCCCCATCAGCAGGATCATGCCCCAGGCCAGCACGACGACCGCCGAGCAGACCCAGGCGCCGACCCGCCAGGACGGGTCGCGGAACTTGCGGGCGCCGGGGATGTTGCCGAGCGAGTCCGACAGCATGAACCGCGCGACCCGGGTGCCCGCGTCGACCGTGGTCAGGATGAACAGGGCCTCGAACATGATCGCGAAGTGGTACCAGAACGCCTTGCCGCCCAGGCCGAACAGGGCGCTGTGCAGGACCTCGCTCATCCCGAAGGCCAGGGTCGGGGCCCCGCCGGTGCGCGAGATGATCGACTGCTCACCGACATCGGCGGCGGCCTGGTTGATGAAGGCCGGGGTGATGTTCGAGCCGCTCAGCCCCAGGCCGTTCACCCAGGCGGCGGCCGTGTCCGCGGTGCCGCCGGTCAATCCGGCCGGCGCGTTCATGATGAAGTAGAGGTGCTGGTCCAGGATCACGGCGGTGACCAGCGCCATGATCGCCACGAACGATTCGGTGAGCATCCCGCCGTAGCCGATCATCCGGGTCTGGCTCTCGTTCTCCACCATCTTGGGCGTGGTGCCCGAGCAGATCAGCGCGTGGAAACCGGACAGGGCGCCGCAGGCGATGGTGATGAACAGGAACGGGAACAGCGACCCGGCGAACGCCGGCCCGTTGCCGTTGATCGCGAAGGAGGTGATCGCCGGCATCTGCACGGTCGGCTGGGCGATGACGATGCCCAGCGCCAGCAACATGATCGTGCCGACCTTCATGAACGTGGACAGGTAGTCGCGCGGGGCCAGCAGCATCCACACCGGCAGCACCGAGGCGGCGAACCCGTAGATGATGATCGCCCAGGCGAGCGTGACCTTGGACAGCGTGAACCAGCTCTGACCCCATTCGGTCTGCGCCACCCAGCCTCCGGAGATGATCGCGAGCAGGAGCAGGGCGACGCCGATGACGGTCACCTCGGAGACCCGGCCCGGTCGCAGGTAGCGCAGGTAGAAGCCCATGAACAGGGCGATCGGGATGGTCATGGCCAGCGAGAAGACGCCCCACGGCGACTCGGCCAGGGCGTTGACCACGACCAGGGCGAGCACCGCGATCAGGATGATCATGATGACGAACACGGCGATCATCGCGCAGATGCCGCCGAAGGTGCCGAGCTCGTCCCGCGCCATCTGGCCCAGGCTGCGGCCGCGACGGCGGGTCGACAGCCAGAGCACCAGGTAGTCCTGGACCCCGCCGGCCAGCACCACGCCGATGATGATCCACATCGTGCCGGGCAGGTACCCCATCTGGGCGGCCAGCACCGGGCCGACCAGCGGGCCGGCGCCGGCGATCGCCGCAAAGTGGTGCCCGAACAGCACGCGGCGGTCGGTGGGATCGAAATCCTTTCCGTTGGCGTACGTCTCGGCCGGAGTCGCCCGGTCGTCCCGGGGCTTGACGACCTTGTACTCGATGAGCCGGGCGTAGAAGCGGAAGGCGATCACGTAGGTGCAGACGGCGGCGACGACGAACCACACGGCGTTGACCGACTCGCCGCGGATGATCGCGATCATGGTCCAGCCGACCGCGCCGAGCAGCGCGATCACCGCGTAGAAACCCTTCGCGGCGGGTTTCATCGGCGTCCGGCCCCGGACCGCGACCGGCGGTCGGTCCGGATCCGTCCGGATCAGCTCGAGTGATTCATCGGTGCTCGTTGTCGCCATTGACGTTCCTCGTCTTCCACTCGTCCGGAACTCGCTCGATCCGGGTGGCCCTGGCCGTCCGACCGGCCGGACGTTACTCGGAGTGGTCGGTTGACGCTCCTGCGTTGCCGGTGTGTGGCCCAGGTCACCGATGAGTGGATACCCAATCGTGTCCTGCGTGAGACCTCCCGATCCCCGGGGCCGGCCGAAAGCCTCTGGCAGGATGGGTTCATGTCCGGATGGATCTGGCTCGTCGGCGGCGTCCTGCTGTCCATCGCCGAGGTCCTGGGCGCCGAGTTCGTGCTGCTGATGCTCGGCGGCGGGGCGCTGATCACGGCCGGGTTCGCCGCCTTCTTCCCCGACCTGCTGTGGGCCCAGGTGCTGGTGTTCGCGCTGTCGTCGGTCGCGCTCGTGCTCGGCCTGCGGCCGATGCTGCTGCGCAAGTACTACCAGCCGTCCCAGACCCGGACCGGCATCGACGCGATCATCGGTTCCAAGGCGACCGTGGTCTCCACCGTCGACGCCAGCAGCGGGCAGGTCAAGATCGGCGGGGAGGTCTGGTCCGCGGTCAGCCTGGACGGCCACCGGGCGCTCCCGCCGGGCACATCTGTCACCGTCGTCGAGGTCCGCGGCGCCACCGCCGTGGTCATTTGGGGGGCTTGAGCCATGGATATCGCGCTGATCGTTGCCCTCGTCGTCGCCATTCTGGTCGTCGTCGTGCTGATCCGGTCGGTCAAGGTGATTCCGCAGGCGCAGGCCGCGGTGATCGAACGGCTGGGCCGGTACAACAAGACCGGCAGCGCCGGGCTGGTCTGGCTGATCCCGTTCCTGGACCGCATCCGGGCCCGGATCGACCTGCGGGAGCAGGTGGTGTCCTTCCCGCCCCAGCCGGTGATCACCGAGGACAACCTGACCGTGTCGATCGACACCGTCGTCTACTTCCAGGTCACCGACCCCCGGGCGGCGGTCTACGAGATCGCCAACTACATCGTCGCCGTCGAGCAGCTCACCACCACCACGCTGCGCAACGTGGTCGGCGGGATGAACCTGGAACAGACGCTGACCAGCCGCGACTCGATCAACGGGCAGCTGCGCGGGGTGCTCGACGAGGCCACCGGGAAATGGGGCATCCGGGTCGCCCGGGTCGAGCTGAAGGCGATCGACCCGCCCCCGTCCATCCAGGAGGCGATGGAGAAGCAGATGCGCGCGGACCGGGACAAGCGCGCGATGATCCTGAACTCCGAGGGCCAGCGGGAGTCCTCGATCAAGACGGCCGAGGGCCAGAAGCAGGCCGCGGTGCTCTCCGCGGAGGGCGCCAAGCAGGCGGCGATCCTGTCCGCCGAGGGTGAGCGGCAGTCCCGCATCCTGCGGGCCCAGGGCGAGCGCGCGGCCCGGTACCTGCAGGCCCAGGGCCAGGCCAAGGCCATCGAAAAGGTCTTCGCCGCCGTGAAATCGGCCAAGCCGACGCCGGAACTGCTGGCCTACCAGTACCTGCAGACCCTTCCGCAGATGGCACAGGGTGATGCGAACAAGGTCTGGCTCATCCCCAGCGACTTCAACAAGTCGCTGGAGGGCTTCGCGCGGATGCTCGGCACCAAGGGCGACGACGGGGTCTTCCGGTACGAGCCGCCGGCCGATGATCCGGCCGACGCGTCCCATCGCTCGCGGCCCGGGGACATCGACGACGACGTGGCCGACTGGTTCGACGGGACCTCCGCCCAGGAGGTCGCCGCCGCCGTCGCCCAGGTCGAGCGGGAGGCGTCGGTGACGATCGCGCAGCAGGAGGCCGCCCGGCTGGCCACCTACCGGGGTGAGGTGCCCGGTGCGGAACGCCCGGCGATCTCCGGCACCGGCTCGACCGGACCGGTGGGCGACGACGAGCCGGCGCAGGACGAGCCGGCCCCGCCGCGGCAGCAGGCGGCGGCCCCGCCGCGGCCGCCGCA
Organism: Nakamurella sp.; assembly: GCF_048594475.1. Taxonomy (NCBI): domain Bacteria; kingdom Bacillati; phylum Actinomycetota; class Actinomycetes; order Nakamurellales; family Nakamurellaceae; genus Nakamurella; species Nakamurella sp. The sequence continues at coordinate 11,427 of NZ_JBMDXT010000560.1, forward strand.
GCCCACGCAACCCCAGCAGCCCCAGCAGCAGCCCCAGCCCGGACCGCCGCCCGGGTACCAGCCGCCGCCGGGCTACCCGCAGCAGCCGCCGCCCGGCTACCAGCAACCGCCGGCGTGGTACCGGCCGCCGAACCAGTCCGGTCCGGGGCAGCGCTGACCACCGCGCCGACCACCGAGCCGACCACCGAGCCGACCACCGCGCCGACCACCGCGCCGACCACGATGCCCGGATCCGTGCCGGAGCCGTGCGCGATCGTCGGCGGGGGCCGGCTGGGGACCGCCCTGGCCGCCGCCTTGCGGGCCGCGGGGATCGGGGTGACCGGGCCGCACGGGCGCGGCTACACCGGGTCCGGCGACCGGGTCGTGCTGCTCTGCGTCCCCGACGACGCGATCGCGGCCGCCGCGGCCCGGATCGGGCCGGGCCCGCTGGTCGGCCACTGCTCGGGGGCGTCCGGTCTGGAGGTGCTGGGCGCGCGGCCCGGGTTCAGCGTGCATCCGCTGATGACGGTCACGCCGGCCGGCGCGGACTTCAACGGGGTCGTCGCCGCCGTCGACGGGTCCTCGCCGGCGGCGCTGGCGGTGGCGCAGGCGCTGGCCGCGGCCGCCGGGCTCCACCCGGTCCGGGTGGCCGCGCGGGACCGGGTGGCGTACCACGCGGCCGCGTCCATCGCCGCGAACTACCTGGTGACCGTCGAGGCGGCCGCCGCGGAGCTGCTGGCCACCGCCGGCCTGGACCGGGCGGCGCTGCTGCCGCTGGCCCGCGCGGCCCTGGAGAACTGGGGCCGGCTCGGCCCGGCGGCACTGACCGGTCCGGTCGCCCGGGGTGATGCCGGGACCGTGGCCCGGCACCGGGCGGCCGTGGCCGAGCGGGTCCCGGAGCTGGTCGGCCTGCTCGACGCCCTGGTCGCCGCGACGCAGCGGCTGGCCGCCGCTCGCCCGGGGCCGAACCCGGCGACGGATCCGCCGGTCCCGTCGGGGTCGTCGGGGTCGTCGGTCCCGTCCGGGTCGTCGGTTCCGTCGGGGTCGCCGGCCGCCCCGCAAGCGCGCGCGTCCGGACCGCCGGCCCGGCCGTCCGCCTCCGCCTCCGCGACGCCCCCGGGCTGATGCGGGCGCCGCGGTCACCGGCCCGGGACCGGTCGGCGGTGGTGACCTGCGGCCGCCGCTGCGTCCGCGATACCCTCCGGCCGAGCCGAACCGGGGGGCCGCCCCGTTCCCCGATCCCGGGAGTCCTCCACCGATGAGAATCGTCCGGACCGTCGCCGACCTGCGCGCCGCGCTCCAGCCCGTGCGGGGGACCGGAACGGTCGGACTGGTCCCGACCATGGGGGCCCTGCACGAGGGCCATCTCGAGCTCGCCCGCCGGGCCCGCGCCGGCACCGACCTCGTCGTCATGTCGATCTTCGTCAACCCCACCCAGTTCAACGACCCGTCGGACCTCGCCGCCTACCCGCGGGACGAGGCCCGGGACGTCGAGCTGGCCGGCTCCGCCGGCGTCGACCTGGTGTTCGCGCCGGACGTGGCGGAGATCTACCCGCCGGGCTTCACCGCGACCGTCACCCTGCACGGCCCGATCGTGGAGGCACTGGAGGGCGCGCACCGCGGTGTCGGCCACTTCCAGGGCGTCACCACGGTGGTGGCCAAGCTCTTCGGCATGGTTTCGCCGGACCGCGCCTACTTCGGGCAGAAGGACGCCCAGCAGGTACGGGTGGTCCAGGCGATGGTCGCCGACCTCAACATCCCGACCGAGATCGTGGTGGTGCCGACGGTCCGCGAGCCGGACGGGCTCGCCATGTCCAGCCGCAACCGGCGGCTCAGCCCGTTCGACCGGGCCCGGGCGGCGCACGTCTCCGAGGCGCTGCGGGCCGCCGAACTGGCCGCCGCCGGTGGCATCAGCGACGCCGGGTCGCTGGTGCACGCCGCGCGCAAGATCCTGCACGACAACGCCATCGACGTCGAGTATCTGGAACTGGTGGACGCGGACACGTTCCGGCCCGTCCCGGTGCTGGTGACCGGCCCGGCCGTGCTCGCCGTCGCCGTCGTGATCGGCGGCGTCCGGCTGATCGACAACGTGGTGCTGCGGCTGGCGCCTCACCCGTAGGCAGGCGCCACCGTGCGCTGGATGGCCACTCACGGTGATGTCGATCGAACCCTCCTGCCGCCGGGCGGGTGGACAATTCGCCCGATGATGTAGTGCCAGGGCTATTCCCTCTTCGCCCGCCGTCCGCTGAACTGATCACCGGACGGGCATGCCACCGGCGCCGCCCGCCACCGGGATCGGCGCGAGCGGGGAGTGGACGTGCGAGTGCGAGGGGTCGGGCTGCTGGCCGGGTCGATGCTGCTGCTCGGCGCCTGCACCTCGGCCGGCGGAGCGGCCGGGTCGTCCGCCGCGTCGCCCGGCCCCACCGTGACCTCCGACCGGCCGGCGACGCCGTCGCCGACGTCGGCCGCGAGCGCCTCCACCGCACCGGCGGACGCGGCGCCGGCCGCCGCGGTGATGGACGTGGTGAACCGGTTCCGGGAGCAGAACCACCTTCAGGCGGTGCTGGTCAAGGTCACCCGGGGTGACGACACCGTCGTCGAGCAGGCCGTCGGCGACTCGATGACCGGGGTGCCGGCCACCACCGACATGCACTTTCGCAACGGCGCCGTGGCCATCTCGTACATGTCCACCCTCCTGCTGATCCTGGTCGACGAGGGCAAGGTCACGCTCGAGGACAAAGTGTCGACCTGGTTGCCGGACATCCCGCACGCCGACGAGGTCACCCTCGGGCAGCTGGCCCAGATGACCTCCGGTTACGTCGACTACGAACAGACCCCCGAGCTGACCGCCGCGAACTACGCCGACCCGTACAAGCAGTGGACTCCGGACGAGTTGCTGGCCTTCGCGGTCGACCAGCCGCTCTACTACCCGCCGGGCACCAACTGGAACTACGCCCACACCAATTACGTGATCCTGGGTCAGGCGCTGGAGAAGATCACCGGGCTGCCGCTGGACCAGGCCCTGCAGGCCAAGGTGCTGGACCCGCTCGGCCTGACCGGCACGTCGGGCAACGCCGGAACCCCGGCCATTCCCGAACCGGTGCTGCACGCGTTCTCGTCCGAGCGCCGGCAGACCCTGGCCGTCCCCGCCGGCACCCCGTTCTACGAGGAGTCGACCTTCTGGAACCCCTCGTGGACGTTGGCCCAGGGCGCGATCCAGACCACCACCCTGGACGACCTGATCACCACGGCCCGGGGCATCGGGTCGGGCCGGCTCCTGTCGCCCGAGTCCTACGCCCGGTTCACCAGCACCGATCTGCGGGGAAAGACCTCGGCCGTGCCCGGCTGTCCGGCCTGCTTCGAGCAGAGCATCGGCTACACCTACGGGCTCGGTGTGGTGATCACCGGCAACTGGCTGGAACAGGACCCCCTGTTCTCCGGGGAATCGGCCGTCGAGGCCTACCTGCCCGGGTCGGACGTGGCGGTCGCGGTGGCCGTGACCTACCAGCCGGCGGCGTTCGACCCGACCACGGGCGCCTACGTCAATGCGGCCGACCAGCTCTGGCGGGAGATCGCGGCGACCGTCGTGCCGGACGATCCGCCGCCGATGAAGAAGGGGTGATCGCGACGTGACCGACGTCCGCCCGCCGGCCGGCCCGCCCGATCCCAGCGGCCGGCCGGGGTCCGCCGGAACCCGCACCGCCGGCTGGCTGCTGGTGGCCACCCCGCTGATCCTGCTGGTCACCCACTACGTGGCGGTGATCCCGCACGAGTTCGCCCACTCGACCGTGGCGTGGTTGCTCGGCATCAAGCCCGAACCCGGGAACATCACCTGGGGCGGCACGAGTGCCACGAACGTGCTTCTGCTCTGGGACATCAACGAGAACGTCGACTACACCGCCGCCCTCGACGCCGGGCGCGGCACCGCGGTCGCCATGGTCGCCTTCGCCGGCCCCGGGGTGATCAACGGTGGCTTCTACCTGCTCTCGCGCTGGCTGATCGGCCGGTCGTGGTTCGACACCCGGCCGGTGGCCACCTACGTCCTGTTCTGGTTCCTGTGGATCAACCTGGCCAACGTCTACTGCTACGTGCCGCTGCGCACCTTCTCCGACGGCGGGGACGTCCACCACTTCGTGCTGGGCACGGGCCTGTCGCCGTGGTGGATCTACGCGGTCGTCGGCCTGCTCGTGCTGTGGGGGATCGTCGACGGCTACCGGCGGGTGATCCCCCGCACGCTGGCGATCTGCGGGTTCGACGCCGCGGTGCTGCGCGCCCTGGTGCTGATCGGTGCCACCGCGATCCTGTTCGCCTACTACGCGCTGCCCGCGATCTGGGAGTCCGACGCCGTCTCCCGGTTCCTGGGGTGGACGTCGATGCTCCTGGTCCCGGTGGTGCTCGTGCTGAGCTGGCGCCGGATCGTCACCCCGCCCACCGGCTCCGCCCGGATATCGCCCGACCCCTCACCCGACCCGTCACCCGACCCGTCACTGGACCCATCACTGGAGAAGGCATGAATCGCAACCGCCTGACGGCCGCGGTGCTGGCCGTCGGACTGATCGGCCTGGCCGGCTGTACCTCCTCGACCTCATCGTCGACCTCATCGTCCGGGGGCGCCTCGGCCTCCACGAGCGCGGCCGCGTCGAGCACCGGCGGGTCGGGCGCGGCCGCGCCCGGGTCGGCGGGCACGTCGACCGGGGCGGAACCGGCCTACGTCGCCGCGGTCTCGGCCTCGGTCGCGAAGACCATGAAGGACAACGTGATTCCCGGCGCGGTGGTGCTCATCTCGTCGAGGGACCAGGGGGAGTGGACCGGCACCTTCGGGACCCGAACCTGGGGCACCGACGAGCCCATGCAGGCCGGTGACCACTTCCGGATCGGCAGCAACACCAAGACGATGACCTCGACCGTCATCCTCCAGCTGGTGCAGGAGGGCAAGCTCGCGCTGGACGATCCCATCGCCAAGTACATCCCCGGGGTGCCCGGCGGTGATGGCATCACCATCGCGAACCTGTCCGAGATGCGCAGCGGTCTCTACAGCTACAGCTTCGACCCCACGTTCAACAACACCCTGGACCAGGAACCGCAGAAGGTCTGGACGCCGCAGGAGCTGCTCGACATCGCCTTCAGCCACCCGCAGAACGGGCCGCCCGGACAGGAGTTCAACTACAGCAACACCAACATCATCCTGCTGGGCATGGTGATCGAGAAGCTGACCGGGATGACCGCGGAACAGGCGTTCCAGGAGCGGATCTTCACCCCGCTGGGCCTGAAGGACACGTCGCTGCCGCTGGATTCGGCGATCCCGAACCCCCACCCGCAGGGCTACTCGTTCGGCAGCAACACCTCCACGATCGACACCTACGCGCTGCCGGCCGAACTGCAGCCGCTCGCGCTGGACGGCCGGCTCCTGCCCAACAACGAGACCATGGCCAACCCGTCCTGGGCCTGGACCGCGGGCGGTGCCATCTCCACCGTGCAGGACATGAAGACCTACGTCGAGGCGATGGTCGACGGCGGCCTGCTGGACCCGGCCACGCAGAAGATCCGGATGGACAGCGTCGAGGGATCCGGCGCCGGCAGCACGGCCGGTTACGGGCTCGGCATCGCCAAGTTCGACAAGCTCTACGGGCACGACGGCCAGATCCCCGGGTTCATGACGTTCATGGGCCACGACCCCGAGTCCGGCCTGACCATCGTGATCGCGACCAACCTGGCCACCATCCCCAACGGCGAGGGATCGGCCCTGGCCATCCTCAAGGGGCTGATCCCGATCTTCTACCCGAACGCGGTGATCCCGGGCGATCCCGCGGCCGCGCCGGGCGCGACCGGCAGCGGGCCGGCCCCCACCTCGGGGGGCTGACCCGGGTCACCGGTTGAGGTACTCGATCACCGCCAGCACCCGCCGGTGGATGTCGGGATCCTGCGGCAGGCCCAATGTCTCGAAGATCAGGGCGATGTTGCGGGCCACCGCGGCCTCGGTGACCACGAGCTCCCGGGCGATCCGGGCGTTGCTGTAGCCCTGCGCCATCAGGGTCAGCACGTCCAGCCGGCGCGGGGTCAGGCTGTCCACCGCCCGGCGCTCCCGGCGGGCCGTCAGCGCCGAGGCGACCACCTCCGGGTCGATGACCGACTCTCCCGCCTGCACCCGTTCCAGGACCCCGGCGAACATCTCGAAGTCCAGCACCCGTTGCTTGAGCAGGTAGCCGATCCGGTGCCCGCCCGCGGTGAGCAGCTCCACGGTGCCCTGGGCGTCGACATGGTGGGAGAGCAGGACGACGGCGACGTCGGGCATGAGGCGGCGGATCCGGATCGCCGCGGTCAGCCCCTCGGAGGTGTGGGTCGGCGGCATCCGGATGTCGGTGATCACCAGATCGGGCCGGGCGTCGACCACCTCGGCCAGCAGCTGCTCGGCATCCGCCGCGGACACGACGATCTCGTGCCCGGAGGCGCGCAGCAGGCTGCCCAGTCCCTGCCGGAACAGGGCCTCGTCCTCGGCCAGCGCTATCCGCACGGCACCATCATCCGCACGGCGGTGCCGGCCCCGGGCGCCGAGGTGACCTCCAGGGTCCCGCCGAAGGCCGCCAGCCGGTCCCGCAGGCCGACCAGCCCGGATCCGGCCCCGACGGTGGCGCCCCCGGTCCCGTCGTCGGCGACCTGCGCGACGACCCGGTCCGCGCCCAGGTCCAGCCCCACCGTGATCGCCGTGCACCGGGCGTGCTTGATCGCATTGGTGATCGCCTCGAGCACGACGAAGTAGACGGTGCTCTCGATCTCGGCGGGCAGCCGGCGCGGGTGACCGGCGACCTCGACCGTGATCGGCACCGGGAGCCGGCCGGCCAGCTCCTTCACCGCGGACACCACGCCGCGCTCGACCAGCGGCGCGGGCATGATGCCCTGGACCAGGTCCCGCAGGGCGGCGAGCAGTGCCACGATGCCGTCACGCAGGGCGTCGGCGGTCGCGGCGACCGCATCGGGGTCACGGCGCACCAGCCGCAGCTCCTGCGCCTGCAGGCCGAGCGCCAGGGCGTGCTGTTGCAGCCCGTCGTGCAGGTCCCGGGCGATCCGGCGACGTTCCCGGTCGCCGGCCGAGGCGATGCGCCGCCGGGACTGGCGCAGCGCCCGATCGGTGCGCCGCAGCTCCAGCAGCGCGGCCCGGCGGCTCACGACCGCCCGGCGGTGGTCCACGACCGGCGCGGACGCCGCGGCGACCGCCGCCAGCAGGGTGGCGTCGACGTCCGCCCCGGACGGGTGGACCACGGCCCCGACGACGCGCGGCCCGGACCGGATCGGGTACCGCCGCTCCCCGGCGGCGACCACCGCCGGGGAGCCGTCGGCCTCGACGAACTCGCCGGGCTCGTCGGTCTGGTAGATCACGCGGCTGCCCGGCAGCGCGGCCGCCCGGGCCACGGCCGCGTCGAGATCGGCCGCCGACGGCTCGCCCCCGCCCACGTCGGCGAAGAACTCCCGCAGTTCGCCGGTCCGGCCGTAGGCGCCGGTGAGCAGGCCCAGCAGGAACACCACCGGCAGCAGCGCGATCAGGTAGCCCTGCAGCTCGGCCACCCGCTGGAGCACCGCCGGATCGACCAGGGGGACCGCGACCAGCAGCCGCACCAGCACGGTCAGGGCCAGCCCGAGCAGGCAGGCGAAGCCGTAGAGCACGAACGGGCCGAGGCGGTCGTCCCGGTACCGGCGGCGGCTGATCCACCGCGACCACATCGCGACCATCGCCAGCGCCAGGCAGATCAGGCCGGCCGGACGCTGCAAAGCGCCGAGGAGGGCGAGCCCGCCGGCGACCGGACCGGCCGCCGGCGTCGGGAGGGGACCGGCCGGCCCCAGCAGCGCGGCCGGCACCTCCAGCACGGTCGAGGTAACGTAGGCCAGGCCCACCGCGACCCGGGCCGGCCGGCCGGTCAGCCGGCCGGTGGGGAAGGCCAGGATGAGATGGATCAGCACGGCCAGGGGCAGCGAGCGGGTCAACGAGCCCACCATGGTCAGCCCGAGCACCGGGACCGTGAGCATGCCGGCGCACCAGTGCACGAGCCCGCCCAGCAGCAGCAGGGAGCCGAACGGGTTGTGCGGCTGGCGCCACAGCGCGATCAGCCCGGAGGCGAAGTACAGCACCACGATCGATTCCCACAGGGCCAGCGGCCCGGCGTCCCAGCCGGCGGCCGTCAGGATCGACAGCTCCGACCCGGCGAGCACCACGCAGAAGGCGCAGAGCGCCACCAGGGTGTGCCGGGGCCGGGCGGCCGGCCGGGGGGCCGGCCCGTCGTCGGGCGGGGCCGGCGGCGAGCTGGCCGCGGGTCCGGGCGCGGCACCCGTTCCGAATCTCTGCGGCATCGGCACCACCCGGCTCCGGCGGGGCTGCGGCGAACCGGACGGAAGCGCTGCAGCGGGGCAACGATCCTATGCCGGACGTCCGGGACCCCCGGGGTGGAGTCGGTCACACCCCGGGTGAGCCGACCGTGGCCCGGTGGTAGCAATGGACGCGCACGGTACCGTCGCATCCCGCCCGCGGCGCCCGCCGGGCCGCCGGCCGGAGCAAAGGAGCATCCGATGTCCACCCGCCCCGCCGTGCCCGCCGGTCGCCGGCCGATCGTCATCCCGGATCTGTTCGAGATGAAGCGGTCCGGCCGCAAGATCGTCATGGTCACCGCGTACGACCACCCGAGCGCCGTGGCCGCCGAGCTGGCCGACGTCGACATGGTGCTGGTCGGCGACTCCGGCGCGATGACCGTGCTGGGCCACCCCAGCACCGTGCACGTGACGATCGACGAGATGCTGGTGCTGACCAAGGCGACCCGTCGTGGCGTCCGGCACGCGATGCTGGTCGCCGATCTGCCGTTCGGCTCCTACGAGGTGAGCGACGAGCAGGCGGTCGAGACGGCCGTGCGCTTCGTCAAGGAGGGCGGCGTGGACGCCGTCAAACTCGAACGGGGCGACCCGGATTCGGTCAGCCGGGCCCGGGCGATCGTCGGGGCCGGCGTGCCGGTGGTCGGCCACGTCGGGCTGACGCCCCAGTCGGCGACCTCCCTGGGTGGGTACCGGGCGCAGGGCCGCAGCGCCGAGTCGGCCGTCCGCATCACCGAGGGACTGCTGGCCCTGCAGGACGCGGGCTGCTGCTGCATCGTCCTGGAGGCCGTGCCGAACGCGCTGACCGCCGAGATCATGCCGCTGACCACGGTGCCGATCATCGGCATCGGCGCCGGGCCGGAGACCGACGGCCAGGTGCTGGTCTTCCACGACCTGCTCGGCATCCGGGAGGGCAAGGGCGCCAAGTTCGTCCGCCGGTACGCCGACCTGCTGGACGCGATGGCCGACGGGGTGGCCGACTACGCCCGGGAAGTGCGGGACGGGTCGTTCCCGGCGGCCGAGCACGCCTACGGCATCGACGCCGCCGAGCTGGCCCGGTTCCGCGAGTTGCGCGGGAACTGACCGTGCCGCGCAGCGGGGACCGGACCGGCGCCGCAGCGGCGGCCGTGACCGGCAGCGCGCCTGCGCCCGGCAGCCGGCCCGGGCCAGACGCCGGGCCCGACGTCGGGCCCGGCAGCGACGCCGCCGCGGTCGTCGCCCTCGCCGCCCGGCTCGGCCGGCGGCGCCCCGTCCACGAGGGCCCGGGCGACGTCGAGGGGCCGGCCGTCGCGCTGCTGGCCGCGCTGATGCGCGACTTCGGGTGGGCGGTCACGGTCGTCGAGTCCGCCCCCGGCCGGCCGTCGGTCGTCGGGGTGGTGACCGGCGAGCGGCCCGGGCCCACGCTGATGTTCGAGGGCCACGTCGACGTCGTCACCGAGGGCGACCCGGCCGGCTGGTCCTTCGACCCCTACTGCGGCGACGTCGTCGACGGGCGGCTGCGCGGCCGGGGGAGTGCGGACATGAAGGCCGGGGTGGCCGCGATGATGCACGCGGTCCGGGCCGTCCAGCTCGGCGGCTTCGCGGGCCGGATCGTCGTCGGGGTGCTCGCCGACGAGGAGGGCTTGATGCTGGGCGCCAAGCGGTTCGCCGCCGATCTGGTGGCCGGCGCGATCCCAGGGGTGGACCGGGTCGACGGCGTGATCGTCTGCGAGCCCGAGGGCGGGGAGGTCTGCCCGGTCGCCAAGGGGGCGATCCGGCTGGAGGCCGCGTTCACCGGAGCGATGGCCCACGGCGCGATGCCGTGGATGGGGCGCAACCCCCTGCCGGGCGTCGGGACCATGCTCGCCGCCCTGGCCGACACCCAGCACGTGCTGCGGTCGACCCACGGCGACCACCCGCTGCTCGGACCGATCTGCCTGACCCCGACCGTGCTGCGGGCCGGCGATCCGGAGCAGATCAACGTCATGCCGGCGACCGCCACCCTGGCGG
>NZ_JBMDXT010000561.1:0-27220 GCF_048594475.1 Nakamurella sp.
GCACGTGGACGGCCGACCCGGGGTCGCTGGACGTCGGGGGCGGATCGGCGGTCGGCGGCACTCGATCGGAACTGGGCCTGCGACTGGCGGGCCGACACGACCGCGGCGACGACCAGAACCAGGGCGACCACCGCGAGCTGCAGCACCAGGAACTTGCCGGCCAGCGTCCGTGGCAGCCAGCGTCGCATCGGGCGAGCCTCCCTGCTCGAACGTCTCCCGGGGCGCGGACGTCCCCGGGTAGCTCAAACCCTAGGGCGTCGGATCGACCCCGCGGCGGTGACCACAACGACCAATAGCTCCGTTGCGACCGCAATGGACCGGTGGGCGGGGCGGAACGTGCCAGGCTGGCGGGTGGGCCCGACGGGGTTCGGCGGTGCTCGACGGCCGGGAGGCAGACGGTGGGCAGGGCGATGGGCGTCGTCGCGTGGCTGCTGGGGTGCCTGCTGCTCGTCACCGGATGCTCGGCCGGCGGCGGGGTGGGCGGGGTCGGTGGCGGCGCCGGCGGGGTGGACCGGTTCCGGCTGATGGTGCCCAACGTGCCCGGCGGCGGGTACGACGTCACCGCCCGGACCGCGGTGTCCATCGCGGAGCGGGCCGGGTTGCTCGACGACCGGGTCGCCGTGTTCAACCTGGCCGGCGACCAGGGCATGATCGCCCTGGCCCGGCTGCTGGACGAGTCCGGCAACGGCCGGCTGGCCATGATGATGGGGCTCGGGGTGGTCGGGGCGACGATCGCCACCGGCAGCGAGCACCGCGTCACCGACGGCACGCCGATCGCACGGCTGCTGGAGGAGCCGGAGGCCGTGCTGGTGCCCGCCGATTCCCCGCTGCGTGACGTCGACGACCTGGTGCGCACGTGGACGGCCGACCCGGGGTCGCTGGACGTCGGGGGCGGATCGGCGGTCGGCGGCCCCGACCACCTGATGGCGATGCAGCTGGCCCAGGCGGTCGGCATCGACCCCGGCGCGGTGCGGTACGGCACGTTCGACGGTGGGGGCGCGCTGCTGCCGGCCCTGCTGGACGGCCGCATCGACGTCGCCGTGTCCAGCGTGGTCGAGTACACCGAGCAGATCCGGTCGGGCCAGCTGCGGGTGCTCGCGGTCTCCGGGCCCGAGCGGGTGCCCTGGCTCGATGCGCCGACGCTCACCGCCTCGGGCATCGATCTGGTCTTCACCAACTGGCGGGGCGTGATCGCGCCGCCGGGCATCTCCGAGGCCGACCGGGAGCGGCTGACGGGCCTGTTCCGCGACCTCGAGCAGACGCCGCAGTGGCGCGCCGCGCTGGCCGAGAACAGCTGGACGGCGGCCTATCTCGACGGCGACGCGTTCGCCGCGTTCCTGCAGGCGCAGGACGAGCGGGTCCGCCACGCGCTGGCCGAGCTCGGCCTGGGCTGATCCCGGCCGGTGCCGGGCCGCTCGGCCCCGCGCGCCCGGAGGAGGCCAGTCAGGTCCAACTGGACCTATCCCGCGCGGCAAGCAGGTCGGACCCGGCCCGGGTCGCGTCGCGATCCTCGAGACCGTAGAGATCGCGCGGCGTCCAGAAGCTTTCGGAGGAGCGGCGGCGGGCGGAGTGGTGACGGGCGAGGCGGCGCAGGAGCGAGTTCTTCGTCATGCCACCACTGTTCTCAGGACTGGCCATTCAATCCAGGGCCAGCTCCCGCATACTGGACCGATGAGCGCTCCGATCGTCTCGGCCCCCCGGCTCACCCGTGACCTGGCGCAGTGGCGCGATCCCGGTCACCGGCCGCGCCCGGCCTTCCGGGCCCTGGCCGAGCGGATCAGCGTGCTCGCCCAGGATGGGCGGCTGCCGGTCGGCGTCGCGCTGCCGGGGGAGCGCGACCTGGCCGCCGCGCTGCAGGTCAGCCGGACGACCGTCGCCGCGGCCTACGCGCTGCTCCGGGAGCGCGGGTACCTCGATTCCCGGCAGGGCGCGCGCAGCACGGTGGCCCTGCCCGGGACGGCGCTGGGCACGGCCGTCGGGTCCCGCTTCGGGCCGATGGGTGAGGCGCAGAGCGGTGTCGTCGACCTGTCCTACGCCGCGCCGGCGGCGCTGCCGGCCGTCGGCGAGGCCTACCGCGAGGCCGTGGCCCTGCTGCCCGAGCACCTGGCCGGGCACGGCCTGGGCGTCGTCGGGCTGCCCCGGCTGCGGCAGGCGGTCGCCGCCCGGTACACCGCGCGCGGCGTGCCGACCCGGCCCGAGCAGATCCTGGTGACGCACGGCGCGCAGCAGGCGATGACGCTGGTGATCGGCCTGCTCACGGCCCCGGGCGACCGGGTGCTGGTGGAGCACCCGACCTACCCGCACACGATCGAGGCGATCACCGCGGCCGGCGGCCGGGTGGCGCCGGTCGCGTTGACCACCGAGGACGGCTCGGCGGGCTGGGATCTGGACGGGATACGGGCGGCCGTGCGGCAGCTCTCGCCGAGCCTGGCCTACCTGCTGGTCGACCACCACAACCCGACCGGGCTGGCCCTGGACGAGGCCGGCCGCCGGGCGATCATGGCGCTGGGCCGGTCCGCCCGGATGACGGTGGTGGTCGACGAGTCGCTGACCGAACTGGCGCTGGACGCCCCGCTGGCGCCGCCGATGGCCGCGTTCGGCCCGGTGATCAGCATCGGCAGCGCGTCCAAGCCGCTCTGGGGTGGGCTGCGGATCGGGTGGATCCGCGCCGACGAGGCGACCATCGTGCGGCTGGCCACCGTCCGCGCGCCGCGCGATCTGGGGGCGCCCCCGCTGGAGCAGCTGGTGACCGCCCTGCTGCTGGCCGAGATCGACGACCTGGCCGAGCAGCGGCGGGCGCAGTTGCGCGTCCGGCGGGCCGCGCTGGTCGAGGCGCTGGCCGAGCGGCTGCCGGAGTGGCGGTGGGTGACCGGGTCGGGCGGGCTGTCCCTGTGGACGCAGATGCCGCTGCCCGTCTCGTCCCGGCTGGCCGCCGTCGCCGGTGGCTCCGGGGTGGCGGTGACCGCCGGTCCCCGGTTCGGCATCAACGGTGCCTTCGAGCACTGGCTCCGGCTGCCCTACGTGCACGAGCCGGAGCGGTTGCGGCAGGCGGTGTCCGGACTGGCCGACGCCTACGCGACCGTCACCGCCGGCGCGGCGACCGGCCTGCGGGAGCCGTCGGTCATGGTCTGAGCGCGGCCGGTCAGCCCGACGAGGAGATGTAGTCGACCAGCTGGTCGTGTTCGGCCTGCAGCTCGTCGACCCGCAGCTTGACCACGTCGCCGATCGAGACGATGCCGGAGAGCCGCCCGTCCACGGTCACCGGCAGGTGCCGGAAGCGGCGCTCGGTCATGGTGATCGCCAGTCCGCGCAGCTCGTCGTCCGGCCCGCAGGTCAGCACGTCGGCGGTCATCAGCTGCCGGACCGGGGCGGCCAGCACGTCCGGCCCCAGGCCGGCCAGCCCGGCCACGACGTCGCGTTCGCTCAGGATGCCGCCGATCGACTCGCCGTCCGCGCTGACCACCACCGCGCCGATCCGGCGGCCGTGCAGGATCGCGACCGCATCGGCCACGCTCGTCTCGGGATGGACGGTGGCGACGGCGGTGCCCTTGCGATTCAAGATGTCCTGGACCCGCATCTTCGCTCCTCCCATTTCTCCGCGTCGACGGCGGCGATCGAGAAATTCCGATGAGACCGCCGAGCCTAACCCGTCGAACAGGGAAATCGGCGCATCACCGGACATTCGATATGTCCGGGGCCTTCACCGATCAATGGCGCACACCGTCCGGCAGAAATCAACAGATGGCGACAGCGGTCGCTCCGATCAATGAGGAATCGGTGCCGCCCCGCCGGAATGTGCTGGCCGATGACCACGGGCCCGACCGCGGCCGGCGTGATTGGATCGGGCGGTGCCCCACGACCCGACGACCTGGGACGCCCTCCTGCCGGCCGCCGGTGTCGACCGGTCCGGCCGCTGGGGGACCACGGTCGATGTCGGGGCCGAGGCGGACGGTCAGATCGTGGTCGCGCTGCGGGGAGGGCCGGCCCTGTTCGTGTCCTTCGACCGGGACGAGGATCCGTCCGCGCCGGCCACGACGGTCGATCTCACGCTCGACTGGACGCGGCTGCCCGGGCCGCCGGCGTCCGGGATCAGCCCCCTCCTGGTCGCCTGGACGGGCGGTGGCGGCGTCCTGCAGCTGGCGCCGGAGGAACCGGATCCGTGGGGCACCGCACCGGGCGCGCGGGTGTTGGGCGGACCGGAGTTCGTGCTGCGCATCCCGCCTCGGGAGGTGTCGACGTGGATCGACCGGCTGCTCCGGCTGCCGCGACGGTGCCGCCTGGACCCCCGGCCCGAGCAGCTGGTGTGGCTCGGCGGGCTCGACCCGAGCGGCCGGCTTCAGCTGACCCGGTTGCGACGGACCCCGCACCGCATCGAGCTCACCCCGGCGGGCACCGCGGCGGCGTCCGACCTCGGGCCCGTCCCCCCGCTGGTCGATCTGCTGCCGGCGATGCGGACCCGGTGGGCCGGCGCCACCGAGGTCATCGGCCCGTCGGGCCGGTTGATCGCCGAGTTGTTCGCGGTCGAGAGCAGCCTGGGCCCCGACGGCACGGACCGGACGGCCGACCAGGTCGTCGACGCGCTGGACCGGAGCGGGTGGACCCGGGACGGCCGGCCGGGGCCGCCGGTGTGGCGACAAGCCGGGGACGGCGTCACCCGCTGGTTCGGGCTGCACCAGGACCCGGCCCGTTGCCCGGTGCCGTTGCAGGTCCCGGAGCTGGCCGGCGCCACCTGCTGGATCGAGCGCGGGGAGCTGCTGTCGCCGCCCGCCGCGGCGCCGGCCCCGTCGCCGCGGCGCCGGCGTTTCCGGTCGCGCTGAGCCGCCGCCCGTCCGGTGCCGGTGCCGGTGCCGGTGCCGGTCCGTCATGCTGGTCGGATGGATCTGCGCAGCCTGGAGTATTTCGTCGCGGTGGCCGAAGAGCTCTCGTTCACCCGGGCCGCGCAGCGATGCCAGGTCAGCCAGCCGACCATCAGCGGCCAGGTGCAGGCGTTGGAGCGGGAGGTCGGCGAGGCCTTGTTCGACCGGACGCCTCGAGGGATCGTGCCCACCGAGGGCGGCCGGACGCTGCTGCCCTACGCCCGGCGCGCCCTGCGGGCCGTCGAGGATGCCCGGGCGGAATTCTCGGCCCGGGCCGGCCTGCTGCGGGGCGCGCTGCACCTGGGGACCGGTGGTGGGATCGAACACACGACCGTGCCGACGCTGCTGGGCCGGCTGCGGCAGCGCTTTCCCGGCATCGAGGTGCACGTCACCGAGGCGACCAGCGGGCCGCTGCTGGAGATGGTGCTGCAGGGCCGGCTGAACGCGGCGGTGATCGCCCGGCCGGCGGATCCGCTGCCCGCCGCGGTGAGCTCGTCGACGATGTTCGCCGATCGCCTGGTGGCGGTGTTCGACCCCGCCGCCTTCCCGCTCGCCGGCGACCCGGTCCCGGTCGGCGCGCTGGCCGGTCGGCCGCTGATCACCTATCCGCGCACGAGCGCCCTGCGTGCGCGGCTGGAGGAGGTGGCGGCCCGGACGGGCACCGACCTCGCGGTCAACGTCGTCGCCAACGACGCCCGCCTCCAGCTGGCGTTCGCCCGGGAGGGGATCGGCGTGGCCGTGAGCGCCGGCAGCGACCCGGCCCTGGCCGACCTCGCGGGCCTGGTCGCGCGGCCGCTCGCGCCCGCGGTCGAGTTCGAGAAGGTGCTGATCTGGCGCGGCGACGGCCCGCCGTGCGCGCCGCTGCGCGCCTTCCTGCAATTGTGGTTCGAGCACCGGACCCGCGACGAGGCGGACGCGCAGACCGCCTGACGCGGGCCCGGTCCCGCGGGCGTCAGGCGCGGATGAATTCCAGCAGATCGGCGTTGATCACGTCGGCGTGCGTGGTCGGCATGCCGTGCGGGAAGCCCGGGTAGGACTTGAGCGTTCCGTTGGGCAGCAGCTCGGCCGACAGCGGGCCGGAATCGGCGTACGGCACCACCTGGTCGTCCTCCCCGTGCATCACCAGGACGGGGATCTGCACGGCGCGCAGGTCCTCGGTGAAATCGGTCTGGGAGAACGCGACGACCCCGTCGTAGTGCGCCTTGGCCCCGCCCGACATGCCCTGCCGCCACCAGTTGGCGATGATGCCCGGATCCGGGTCGACGCCGTCGCGGTTGTAGCCGTAGAACGGGCCGGACGGGAACGACCAGAACAGCGACGCCCGGTTGGTGGCGACCTGCTCCTGGAGCCCGTCGAAGAACGACTTGGGCAGCCCGCCCGGGTTGGCCTCGGTCTGCACCATGATGGGCGGCACCGCCGAGATCAGCACCGCCTTGGCCGCGCGCGCGACCCCGTGCCGGGCCAGGTAGTGGATCACCTCGCCGCCGCCGGTCGAGTGGCCGACGTGGACGGCGTCGTGCAGGTCCAGATGATTCACCACCGCGGCGAGATCGTCGGCGTAGTGGTCCATGTCGTGCCCGTCGGCGACCTGCTCGGAGCGGCCGTGGCCGCGCCGGTCGTGGGCGACGACCCGGAAACCCTGACCCAGGAAGAACATCAGCTGGGCGTCCCAGTCGTCCGAGGACAGTGGCCAGCCGTGGCTGAAGACGATCGGCTGACCCGATCCCCAATCCTTGTAGAAGATCTCGACGCCGTCGCCGGTCACGATCGTTGGCATGTTCGCTCCTTGAGCAGTCCCGGCGGGCGGGGTTCCGACCGCCGGGGGCGATGTGGTCACCGGGAGCGTAGACGCGGTGCGCGTCGGATTCCTACCCCGGGCAATCGGTCTGCCCGATATCGGCATCGACCGGGCCTATCGGTGCCGGTGGGTGCCGCCCGGTCCCCCGGGGGTGGGGCCCGGCCCGCCGCTACTGGAGCATGATCAGGGTGACGATCAGGGCCACGGCGATGACGCCCATGATCACGGCCACCACCCACCACCAGTCGAATCCGGGCGCCGGTTCCGGCTCCGGTTCCACCGCGGGCACGGGATCGAAGACGACGAGCGGCTCGGGTGGCGGGGCCGGCTCCGGGATGTCGATCGGGTGCAGCGACAGCGTGCACCGCACGCAGATCTGCGCCGTGGGGGCGTTCGGCTCGGAGCAGTGCGGGCAGATCAGGGCGGCGGTCGTGGCCCGGCCGACGGTGCCGGGCAGGCGGCGCAACGACGCCCCGGTCTCCTGCCCCTCCGGCATGATGACCGTGCCCTTGGCCCAGAACAGCGGGAAATCGCAGATGCGGCAGAAGCCGTCGGCCGAACGTCGGGCCATGTTCACCGTGGCCAGCTGACCGCACTCCGGGCAGGTGACCACGTCGGTGGCCGCCGCGGTGCGCTGGTCGGTCGCCGCGGCCGGCCGGTCAGCCCCGGCCGCCGGGCCGGACATGGGATAGCCGGCCATCGGGAGCCGGTACCCCACGACCGGGAGCGCCGCGCCGGCGTCCACCGCCTGGGGCTGCGGCGGGGGCCAGGCCGGTCCCGGACCGCCGGCCGGGGGCCAGGCGGGGGCCGGACCTTCGGCCGGAGGCCGGTCCGGCGGAGCGGGCCGGGGCCAGGCCCGGGTGTCGGTCTCGGTCCCGGCCGGCGACGGGCACTCGGGCCACGATCCCGGCGCCGGCGCCGGCGCCGGCGCCGGCGTGGGCGGCTCCGGCGCGGCGGTCGACCGGGCGGGACCGGGGGATGCCGGGTCCGGGGCCGGCGGGGCCGGTTCGTCGGCGGGCGGAGCCGCCATCTCCGCGAGGATGCGGGCCACATCCGGGTCGTCGGAACTGATCCCGGAGACCGGTTTGCTGGTCATCGGTCGTCCTCCACGGTCGACAGGGCACGCCGGCCGGCCACCCAGAGTTCCACCCGCACGTGGGCGGGCACCTCGTCGCGCAGCAGCGCGACGAATTCGGAATCGGTCAGGTGTCCGGTGTTCTCGACCTCGATCCGCACCCAGGCGACGTCGTTCGGGGCCTCGCCCTCCCGCCAGATCCCGCCGCCGTCGTCGATCGTCGCCGGTCCGCCGGAGAGCATCTGCACGAAGTCCCGCAGTCCGTCGGCCGTGCCGCGCCGGGCCAACGAGCGCGCCGACGACCGCACCAGGAGCCGCTGCAGGTCCTCGGGCAGCGAGGCGTCCACCGAGTCCACGCCGATCCAGGCGGCCAGCGCCTCCAGCATCGGCACCGGCGTCACGGTGACGTCGGCGACGTGCTCGACCATGTCCGCGTCGTCGAGCAGGGTCGACGCGAGTTCCTGGAAGATGCCGACGAACCGGACGAAGAAGTCGTGCTGGGCCATGCCGACCGGCAGCTGGTCGACCAGCCAGCGCGGGTGCCGGGCCGGGCGGCTGACCCGCATGCCGCGGCGGACCGGCACGCCGACGCCGGCCGCCCCCACGGGCGGGTGCGCGGACACCGCGACGGCGGTGCTCGGGGAGTCGGCCGGCGGCGCCCCGGGCAGCGGGGAGGCGCGTTCGCCGGGGCCCGCGTCCGGGCCGGGCGCCTGCGTCATCGCACCACCACCCGGTGGTTGCCGGACAGGAACAGCGAGTGCCGGTCCAGCCGGATGACGTCCCGCCCGGCGCCGATCCGTTGCCGGGTGCGCAGATCGAACTCGTAGAGCTGGACCTCGTCCACGCGGTCCACGCCCTCCACCGTCTCCAGCAGCTGGGCGATCGCCGCCGCGTTCAGGTCGACGTCGAAGAGCCAGCCGGCCCCGTCCGCACCGCCGGTCAGCGGGTTGATGTAGCGCGTGAGCTCGTCGATCGCCCGCTGCCGGACCAGCGCCAGCGGGCGTCCGGGCGGCGCGTGGACCAGAGCCGCGACCGAAACACCTTGGTAGTAGGGCGTCCCGACCTCGACCGCGGTGCCGACGATGCGGTGCCGGTCCAGGTGCTCGGTGATCCGGCGCATCAGCGGGGCGGCCAGGGCGTAGTCGTCCAGCTGCTGGGCCTTGGGATCGGTCCGGACGGCGGGCACCACCAGCAACCGGACCGGGCCGCGCCCGGTCGCCGACGGCAGGCAGCGGGCCCGGGCGACCTCGACCGACGACTCCAGGGTCAGCCGCTCGAAATCGCCGGCGGTGACGGCCCGCTGGCCGGTGCGCAGGGTCAGCGGGCCGCGCTGCTTGGCCTCGGCGACGGTCTCCGCGTCGACGCCGCCGCCGGCCGGCCGCAGGTTGACGCAGCCCGAGACGAACGGCACCGACGTGCGCATCGCGGTGAGCGTGTGGGCACCGACGTTGCCGGCCGCCCCGCCGCCGAACCGGTAGCCGGTGACGGCGATCTCGGACCCGTCGCGCGGGATCATGCCGTGCTGGCGGATGGAGCCGTCGGCGTACCGGATGCGCGGCCCGAAGCGGACCTCGCCGGACGCCGAGTCCCAGACGAAGTGCCGGTCGCCGGGTCCGGAGCGGGAGAAGTCCTCCACCTCGGTCCACTCCGTGGTCGCCGGGGAACCACCGTCCGGCCCGGAGACGCGGACGGTCTCACCGCCGCGCCGGGGCAGGATCGGCGGAAAGCTGACGCGGAACGCCTGCGCCGGGCTGCCGTCGGACCGGCCCAGGACCTCGGCCGGCGACGGCGAGGCGTGCTCGGCGGCGACCGTCGCGCCGATCGTCGCCGCGCGCAGGTCGTCGATCCGCGGCGCCGCCTGGTACATCGGCTGCCCCGCGCGCGGCGCGGTCAGCCGGACCCGCAGCCAGAAGGCGCTGGTCTCGCCCAGGGTCAGCGACTGGTGCTCGTTGGGCACCATCAGCACGATCTCGCCGGACCGGTTGAGCCCGCCGGTGGTGTCGGTGAAGACGTCGGTGCCGATCCACGCCTCGCCGTTCCACACCTCCCACGCCAGTGGCGGCCGCTGCGGGTCGACTCCGATGCCCTGCGCCACCGCCGAGACCGACAGCCGCAGTGTCACGCCGGCCAGCGAGCGGGCGAAGCCCAGCAGCAGCGCATCGCCGGGCAGCAGGGCGCCGGTCGCGTCGACGCTGCTGAAGCAGGTGACCGACGAGCCCTCGAACCGCAGGTCGTCGAGCACCGCCGTCAGTCGCTCGCCCCGCGCGTCCGTCGTCATGGCGGCGGTCAGTTCGGGCGGCCGGATGTCCAGGCGGTCGACGGTGGTGAAGACGATCGCGCGGTCGGTGACGGTCTCGCGCGCGGTCGTCACCTGCGTGCCCTCGGGCACGGTGATCACGGCGTCCTGGGCGGCGGAGAGCCAGAACGTCACGTCGGCCCGGGCCACCGACGGCGGGAAGGGATCGATCCCGACCAGGTTGAGGAAGTGCACGTACAGCCGGTCGGGCACCTGGTTGACCCGGTAGAGGACCATCTCGCTCATCCAGGCGAACAGCTCGATCAGCGCCACGCCCGGGTCGGACAGGTTGTGGTTGGTCCACTCCGGGGTGTAGCGGGGGATCAGCCGCTTGGCCTCGTCCACGATGTCCTGGAACGTGCGGTCGTCCAGATTGGGTGCGGGCAGGGCCATCTCAGTTCTCCTCGTGCGGGATCACGTAGAACGGGAAGACCAGGTTGCGGCGGTCGTTGGTGGCCCGCACGCGGTACCCGATGGTGATGGTGACCAGTGCGGCGTCCCGCGGGTCGGGGACGGGGTCGACCCGTTCGATCTCGACCCGCGGCTCCCACTGGACGAGCGCGTCCCGCACGGCCTGCGCCATCAGCCCGAGCACGTTCGCGGTCACCGGCTCGAACAGCAGATCCCAGATACGGCAGCCGAACTGGGCACGCATCACCCGCTCGCCGGGCGCGGTCGTCAGCACCACCCGCATGGCCGCCTCGAGGTCGTCGGCGCCCTCGGTGAGCCGGATGGAGCCGGTGTGGTCGACCTGCAGCGGCCAGTAGAAGCCGCGCCCGACGAACGAGGCCTCCGGGCGGGCGGGGTCGCGGGACATGGCGCCCGCCGGGACGATCTCAGACATCGGTCCGCCTCATCAGTTCACCGCCACCATGGCGCCCTTGATGGTCATCGCGCCGCCGGCCGAGACCTCGTTCGTCGCCGATGCCTTGATCGCGACCTGGGTGCCGGACGTCTCGGCCTTCACGCTCGCCTTCTGGGTGATGTTCACGCCCGACACCTCGACGTCGGTGTCCGCCTTGAGCGTGATCTTCTTGCCCTGGATGGTGATCGAGCCGTCGCTGCCGATGGCGATCGAGGAATTGCCCGACTTGATCGTCATCGGCTTGCCGGCCGGGACGGTCGCCTCGAACTTCTCCTTGCCCAGCACCAGCTGGTGCTCGGCGCCGGCCAGGGTGAAGCTGATGTGCTGGTCGGGGGCCGCGTCGCCGTCCCCGAACTCCAGGAAGTGCCCGGCCCGGGAGGTGATCCGGCGCTTGTCGACCTTGCTGTTGGTGACGCCGAACTCGGCCGGGACGTCCTGCCCGTTGTAGACCCCGCCGAGCACGACCGGCCGCCGGACGTCGCCGCCCTCGAAGCCGACGATGACCTCGTCGTTGATCTCGGGGATGAACGTGGCACCGCGGCCGCTGCCCGCGCCGAAGGTGACGACCCGCGCCCAGTTCGACTCCAGCTGGTCGCCGGCCGCCTTGTAGGCCACGGTGACCTCGCCCGGCGACCCGTTCGGATTGCCGACCTTGGTGACGACGCCGATGACGATGCCCTGCCGCCGGAAGCTGGACGGTGCCTCCGCCGCCAGGGCGTCCACCAGGGACGACGGGCGGCGGTCGCCGGCGGTGAAGCGGGTGGCGAAACCTCGCCGGTTGTAGACGTGTTCGACCTCGGTCACGTGGTACGTGCCCGACGCCGGGCCCGCGCCGGTGATCGCCACGGTCGATCCCGGGACGATCGCCGGCTCCACCTCCCGGCTGGTCGCCTTGGCGGTGACCGCCCCGGCCGTCCACCGTCCGGCCAGCCGGTTCGCCAGCACCTCGGCGTCGGACTGGTCCAGCGGCACCTCGGTGGCGGTGACCGTCCGGGCCCGGTCGGCCAGATCGCTGGCCGCGACGAACGGCTGCACCAGGGACGCGACGTCGCCGGACCGGGTGCTGCGGCCGTTCGCCGTGACGGCCTGCTTGGTCTGCGGCCACCACCCGTGCACGACCGGCTCCGCCGGGTGCAGCGCGCTGGCCTTGACCGAGAAGCCCACCAGCGTGGGATCGTCGCCGAAGCCGAGCGAGGCCACCGGTTGGCCGTCGGCGGGCGCGGCCACGACCAGTGTGGACTCGCTGACCCACCAGTCGTTGCCGGTCCGGTCGGCGATCTCGGTGAGGAAACCGAAGTCCGTGTCGGACTGCATGAGGTAGTCCTGCTGGACGGCCAGCGCGTCGGTGCCGCCCCGGTTCTCGTAGCTCAGGCCCTGCTCCCGGCAGACCTGGGCGATCACCTCGCCGTAGGTGATCGCGGCGAACGTCCGGATCTTGGCGCCCAGGGTCAACTTGTAGGCCAGGTCGTCGACCACGACGGTGAACTCGGGCTGGCCGCGGTCCATGGTGAACTCGACGCCGGTCACCTCGCCGGCGAGCAGGACCGTTCCCGTCCCGGCCTTGATGGTCACCTGCGCCCCGATGCCGAAAACTCCTCCGGCGGCAAGGGTGTGGCCGGCGTCGTCGAAGCGGAGCACCGCCCGCCCGGGCAGCCGCAGGGCCCGGCTGACCCGCAGGTCGATCAGCGACTGCAGCCGGTTGGCGGCCAGCGGCGATCCGTTGACCTCGATGACCGGCGCGATCCGGTTGATCCGCAGGGCGACCGTCATGCCGGGCCGCCCGGGATGGAGAGCAGCTGCCCGGGCCGCAGCGCGAGCGGATCGGCGACCGCGTTGGCCTGCGCGATGCTGCGCCACCGGGTCGAGTCGCCGTAGTACTTGGCGGAGATGCGGTCCAGGGTCTCGCCGGGCTGCACCCGGTGCACCCGGTGCGGGTTCGGTGTGCCGGACGTCGGGTTCTGCGGCCCGAACGCGTCGGACTCGGCGAACTGGCGCAGGCTCAGGTCGACCTCGGCGCGCAGCGGCACCCCGGTGGAGGAGAAGTACGTGAACCGCAGCGTCAGGTCGGTGACGACCGCCTTGAACGAGTGCAGGTTGCCCCAGTGGAACACCACGTACGGCGGGCGGGCGTTGTTGCTCTGCGCGTCCGTGCCCGGCAGGGACGAGTCGACGTCCATCAGCTTGAGCACCTGGCCGGTGTGCTGCCCCACGCTCTGCCCGGTGTCGGTGGTGTCGAAGTGCAGGGTCAGCCGCATCTCGCCGGACTGGGCGCCCAGGTAGCGCACCTGGCCGACCCCCTGGCCGCCCAGCGAATCGGCCCGCCACGAGTTCGACCGCGACACCGTCAGTTCGGCCGGGTTGAACATGCAGGGGATCGTGTCGGGCCGCCCCTCGATCTCCAGGAACGCCTTCTCGGTCAGGGCCATCAGAACACCCCCGGGGTGAAACGCCGCCCGCGGCGGGCCAGTTCGTCCAGAACACGGTCCTCGAGCCGGTCGACGATGATGTCCACCAGCTCGTCCCATTCGCGGGGGGTCAGCGCCTCGGCGATCTGCTGCTGGCGCGGCGTCCCGTCGTCGATCGGCGAAGTCACGGCAACCTCCCTCGGTCGGGCGTCGGTGGGGCGCAGCGGTCCGAAGGCGGGTGACGCGCCGCCGGTCGGGTCGGCCAGGCCGGCCCGGGCCCGCTCGAACAGCGAGGCCGGCAGCAGGTCGACCAGGCTGCCGCGGCGGGATGCGACCTCGCCCGGTCCCGGGATCGCCGTCGCCGGGGCCACGGCCGGCAGCTGATCCACGCCCGGGATCGGGGCCCGGTTCGGATCGCCGGGATTCGTCCCGGTCAGCGTGATCGGCCGGGCGGCGCGGTCGCCGATCGCGGCGCCGGACAGGGCGCGGCGGCCCCGGGCGCCGGTGAAGGACCAGTTGGGGTCCGCGCTGCGGGGCACGTCCGGACCGGCCGGCGTCCCGTCGCCGCGGTGGCCACCGATCCGGGCCGGTCCCAGGCGCGGCGTTCCCGTCGGCGGTGCGGGCGGCATCCGCCGGATGACGCCCGCGGTGGCGGCGTGGACCACCGCCGCGGCCGGGATGACCTGCCGGAGCAGCAGCCCGGCGACGTCCGCGGCAAAGGCGCGGTCGGTGCGGCCGGTGCCGGTTGTGGTTGCGGTTGTGGTTCGGGTGGTGCGGGTGGCGGCGGCGGCGGGGGTGGCGGCGGGGGTGGCCGGGCCCCGGCCGTCCCGGGCCCGGCTGATCGAACGCACCGCCAGCGGTGTGGCGAGGGCCGATCGCGCGGTGACGGGGTCGGCGACCGATCCGCGGGGGGCGCTGGTGATGGGGACGCTGGTGGTGGGGGTGGCGGTCGTGGCGGAGACAAGGCCGGTCCGAGAGCGGCGGATACTCCGCGGGGACCCGGAGTCGGCGGTGTTCCCGGAGCGGTGGATCGGCGTTTCCGCGGGAACGTGGTCGTCCTGGCTTCGGCGGATTCCGCGTGGGGGAGCGGTGGCCGCTGCGCGGGTGGTGGCGGGGCGGATCGTGGTGGCGGTCCACCGGGCGGCGGGTGCTGGGGCTGAATCCGTAGGCGTGCCGGAGCCGCCGGTGGCGACCGGACCGCTTTCGGCCCGGCGGATGTTCCGCAGCGCGAGTGGCGTCGCGGAGGCGGCGGCAAGGGCGGTCGCCGCGGAAACCAGGCCGGTCCGAGAGCGGCGGATGTTCCGCAGCGATCCGGCGTCGGCGGTGTTCCCGTTCCAGCGGCTCCGCGTTTCCGCGGAGACGCGAGCGTCCTGGGCCCGGCGGATGGTCTGCCGGGATCCGGCGTCGGCGGTGTTTCCGGGTCGGGGGGTTGGCGTTTCCGCGGGAACGTGGTCGCCCGGGGTCCGGCGGATTCCGCGTGGGGGAGCGGTGGCCGCTGCGCGGGTGGTGGCGGGGCGGACCGTGGTCGCGGACCAGCGGGCGGCCGGTGCGGGGGCTGAATCCGTGGGCGTGCCGGAGCCGCCGGTGGCGATCGGACCGCGTTCGGCCCGGCGGATGTTCCGCAGGGCGAGTGGCGTCGCTGAGGCGGCGGCGAGGGTGGTCGCCGCGGAAACAGGGCCGCCCTGGGTCCGGCGGATGGTCCGCGGAGACCCGACCGGGGTGTACCCGGAGCGGTGGGTCGGCGTTGCCGCGGAAACGTGATTGCCCCGGGTCCGGCGGATGGTCCGCGGGGACTCGATCGGCGTTTCCGCGGGAACGTGATTGCCCGGGGTCCGGCGGATCCCGCGCGGGGGAGCGGTCGCCGCTGCGCGGGTGGTGGCGGGGCGGATCGTGGTGGCAGACCAGCGGGCGGCGGGTGCGGCGAGAGTGCGCGAGGGGCCGGCGGCGACGGGGCCGGACCCGGACGGGCCGATTGCCCGGAGGGCGAGCGGCGGTGCGCAGGTCGCGGCCGAGAGAGCGGTCTGCGCGCTCACAAGGCCGCCGCGGGTCCGGCGGATGGTCCGCGGGGACCCGACCGGGGTGTACCCGGAGCGGTGGGTCGACGTTTCCGCGGGAACGTGGTCGCCCGGGGTCCGGCGGATTCCGCGCGGGGGAGCAGCGGCCGCTCCGCGGGTGGTGGTGGGGCGGATCGTGGTCGCGGACCAGCGGGCGGCGGGCGCACTGAGGGTGGCGGGCGTGCCGGAGGCATCCACGGAGAGCGGGCCGCTCTCGGCCCGGCCGATGCTCCGCAGGGCGAGCGGGGTGGCGAACGTCGTGGCCGAGATGGCGGTCTCGGCGGCCGCCCGTCCGGGCAGATGCCGGCGGATGGTTCGCGGGGACCCGGGACCGGCGGGGGTTCCAGAATGGCTGAGCAGCGTATCGGCCCCAACCTGAGTGCTCGGCCGCTGGGCGATGGTGCGGGGCGGTGCAGCGACGACCCGATGACCCGCGGCGGCGGGACGGATGCGGCTGAAGGTCCACCCGGTCGCCGGGTCGCTGGGAGCGTCTCCGCCGGAACCGGTCATGGTCGGGAGTGGGCTGATCGATCGGGCGAGACGCAGGTGATGACCGCCCGCCACCGCGGAACCGGTACCACCCTGGCGGGCGTACCCGGTCGCCCGACGGACGGGTCGGCCCGAAGTATCGGGGCCGGGCCGATCAGGAGCGGATCGGCCGGCATCAAGGCGTCCCGGATCAGCGCCCGTCCCGGGTGATGTCGATCCGGATGTCGCTGCCGACCGGAAGGTCGATGCCGGCGCGACGGTCCGGCGGATGCCTGGGGTGGACCCGTCGTTTCCGGCGTGGTTCGGGGTCGACGCGGGTGGGGCCGTCCGGGCGGACAAGGCCTCCCGATGGCCTCCCGCCGCTTCCGGTCGGGCCACTCGCGCCGTCCGGGGAGCGACCGACAGGCCGGCGGTCGAGCGGACCCGTATTGCCGCCGACCGGCGCAGGGCACTCCCGGCCCACGGTCCGCGTCGGCCGGACTCGGCCCCGGCATCGGGAGTCGATGTCGATGTCGATGTCGAGAGTCGGTCCGATCGAAGCCGTTCCGCCATGCCGCGCAGCAGGGGCCGGACACCGAGGAGGGCCGGACGGGCGCCCTGATCGTCGGCCGTGGGCCCCCGGTCGGTGACCGCCGCGGCCGGCCGAGTGGATGCCGCCCCGGACCACCGTCGCCGGAGAGTCGAGACTGCCTCTCGGGCAGGTGTCGCCGGGCCGCTCGACGCGCTGGCCGGGCTCGGTGACGGGACCGTCCCGCCCGCCCACCGGCGCCGCAGGGCCAGGGCCCGCCGCGCCCACCCGGATGGCATCGGCGCCGATGGTCCGCGCCGGATCCCGGACACGGCCCCGGCCGCACTCCCGCCGGCCGGTGACAGCGGCCGCGGACCCGATCCGTCGGACGCCGAGCCGACGTCGACGGTGGAACGAGCGATCGGGTCGGCCGGAGAGCCTATCGGAGCGGCCACGGCCGCAAGCGCGGCCGGAGACGCCGGGGTGGGGTCGGCCGAGCGGAGGCTCGTGCTCGCTGAGCGAGCATCGGTCTTCGTTGGGGTCGGGGTCGGGGTGGGGGTGGTCTCGCCGGCCGGGGTGGGGTCGGCCGAGCGGAGGATCGTGCTCGCTGAGCGGGCATCGGTCTTCGCTGGGGTCGGGGCCGGAGTCGGGGTCGGGGTCGGGCCCGGGGCTGAGGTAGCCGCGCCGGCGGGGGTGGGGTCGGCCGAACGGAGGATCGTGCTCGCTGAGCGGGCATCGGTCTTCGGTCGCGTCGCGGCGGAACCCGCGCCCACCGCGCTAGCAGCGCCGACGGAGCCCGCAGCGCCGACAGCGCCAGCAGCGCCGACGGAGCCGACAGCGCCGACAGCGCCGACAGCGCCGACAGCGCCGACAGCGCCGGCCGAGCTGGGCACCGGCGAGGGGGTCGACCCGGCCCGGGACGGAGGTGCCGGTGACGGGCCACGGGGAGCCGGCGCGGTGGCGCGCGGCGCCGGTGACGGGACACGGGGTGGGAGAGCCGCCGAGGCGGAACGTGGTCGGGGGACGGCGGTGGCGGCCGTGCCATCCCCCGGGCGGGTCCCCGGCGGGGCACCCCCCGCCGATGCGCCACGCCGGCCCGCGCCGCCGCCCGCCGGCGTCGGCCGGGGCGGGACGAGCTTGCGGGCCGCGCCGGCCATCGAACCGCTGAAGCTGACCTCCGGCATCCGTCGGACCGCCACCGGCTTGCCGGCCATGGCCGACGACGTCGCCCCCGGCTGGCGACCGCCGAGCGACGGCACGGTGCCGGCCGCCCGGCGCAGGGTCCGGGTCGGGAGCTCGGTGACGGGCCAGGTCACGGCGGCCGGGACACCGGTGCCGCCGCGAGCCGCACCCGCCGGTCCAACGGCTGAGAGCGAACCGGGCATCGGCCGGGCCGCGCCCGCCGCCGCTCCGCGAACGGCCGCCGCCCCGCGAACGGCCGCCGCTCCGCGAACGGCCGCAGGCCCGGGAACGGCCGCCGACCGGCGGATCGCGGACCGAGCCGTTCCGACGGCCCCCCAGGCCGCCTCGGAGGCGCGGTCGGACGGATACCACCACAACGGCGGCCGGATGGGCCGTTCGGTGCGCGCCGGGGCGATCGGGACCGGTCCGGCCAGGTTCCGGCGGATCCGCGGCGCCTGTCCGAGTCCGGCGGTGAACCGGAGCGCGGCCCCGCCGATGCTGCCCAATGCGGCCGGCCGGGGCCGAACCCGCGGGCCGGGAAACGCCCAGCGGTCGGCCAGCGACCGGACGAACGCCGAGGCCGGAGGTGCTTCGGCGACCGGCACCCCGAACGCCGACATGTCGACATCCCCGGCGGTGGGTTCCCCGCTCATCGGCCCGGCGCCGAGCTGCGGAAGCCGTGATGGGCGATCTCGAGCTCCTCGGTCAGCGGATCATCGCTGGCGGTGCTGAACCGCGGTCCGGTCCAGCGGATCGGGTAGACCCCCTCCAGCGACCAGGCCCGCAGCCGGGCGCCGCTGCCCGCGATCGCGGTGATCGCCCCGGTCGACCGGACGAGTTTGTTGCCGGCCGCGGCGAAACCTTCGCCCGCGGTCTTGTTCATCCAGTCGAACAGCGCGTCGGCGTCGGTCAGCCCGCGGGTGAAGGTGATGGTCGGCCATTCCAACCGGCCGGGCAGGCGGTGCACGAAACCGTTCTGCCCGCCCTCCACCACCTCGACCATCCGCGAACTGACCTGCAGGCCGTCGACGCTGGCGAACAGGCCGATCTCGACGCCGTCCACCTCGAACAGGAACCGGGAGCCGAGAGTCGGGTCGCCGCCGAGATACCTCGTGGAGTCAGGCGAACTCACGGACCACCTCCCACGCTCGTTCGTTCAACCCGGCGACCGCCCGGACCAGGCGGACCCGGTCCATGTGCTCCAGGTCGAGCAGTTCGTCCAGCGGCCAGTGCAGGTGGTAGGCCAGGTAGGCCACCTCCTGCCAGAGCACGTCGACCGGGTACCGCAGCATCGTCGATCAGGCCGGGACGCGGGGAACTTCTTCGATGCGGGCCCGCGGCATCGGAGGAGGCGCGGACGCACCCACCCCGGCCGGCGCCGCGGGGGCCGCCGGGGCGCCGGCCGCCGGGGCAGCGGCCGCCGGGGGAGCCGGGGCGACCGCCCCGATCAACGGCGGCGACTGTGCCTGCATGGCCAGCAGTTCCTCGTACTCCTCCTGGCTGCCGAAGTTGATGACGCCGTAGAAGTCCTGCAGGAACGCCAGGTCCGCGGCGAACAGCCCCTCGATCTCGTGCGGCGTGACCATGTCGAGCGTGCCGAGCGACTGCACCACCCGGGCCAGGATGAGCACGGTCAGGCGCGGATCGTCCGGACCCTGGACCGTCGGGTCGCGCAGCGGTTCCAGCTCGTCCCGCGCGGTGGCCAGGCGCATCCGGCCGGTCCGGTGGAGCTCCCCGTGACGGTCGACATACCCGCGCGGGAGGGTGAACTCGTACGCGGTGGTCAGGCTCATTTGACCCTCTGCAGGCTCTCGATCGTCAGGGTGATGGTCTCCTTGACCGGATCGTTGGACTCGACCGACAGCTGGTCGGTGGAGATCTTCGACGGCCACCCGTTGGTGAAGTTGAACCGGGCGATCTCGGCGTTGGTCGAGTCGTACATCACGATCGAGCCGTTCTTGCGGTTGTTGGTCCGGTCGGACAGCAGGATGCCCTTGTCCCGGATGTCGTTGAACCAGCCCCACATCTTGTCCTGGGTGGAGTCCGGCGGGGCCATCCGGGTCAGCGACAGGTCGGGCGCCTTGGTTGATTTCCCGAGAGTCTTGACGATCTGGGCCTTCCCGTTCGCCCCGGCCTGCTCGATCGTCACCACCTCCATCTCCACGTCCAGGCCGGACACGCTGGACAGGACGCTCACGACCGAACCGTCGATCTCCAGGAAGAAGTTCTGGCTGACGATCGGGTCGGTGTTGATGAGTTCCGCATTGGGCATTTGAGGCTCCTTGGCTGGTGAGGCGGGTCAGGGATCAGTTCGCGACCTGCTTGTGCTGGGCGATGCGGAAGACGATGAACTCGGCGGGCTTGACCGGGGCGATCCCCACCTCGACGATCAGCAGCCCCTGGTCGATCGACTCCGGCGGGTTGTTCTCCGCGTCGCACTTGACGTAGAACGCCTGGTCGACCGACTGGCCGAACAGGGCGCCGACGCTCCACAGCCCGCGCAGGAACGCGTTCAGGGTGCGCTTGACGCCCTCCCACAGGGCGACGTCGTTTGGCTCGAAGACGGCCCACTGGGTGCCCTCGGCGATCGTCCGCTCCACCATGTTGAACAGCCGCCGAACGTTGATGTAGCGCCAGTCCGAGTCGCTGGCCAGCGTGCGGGCGCCCCAGATCCGGATGCCACGGGTGCCGAACGGCCGGATGCAGTTGATGCCGATCGGGTTCAGCACGGCCTGCTCGTTCTGGGTCACCCCGTAGGCGACATCCAGGCAGCCACGGATGGTGTCGTTGGCCGGGGCCTTCCACACGCCACGGGTCTCGTCGGTCCGCGCCCACACCCCGGCGATGTGGCCGCTGGGCGGGATGAACACCTCGGCGTCGCCGTTGACCCCGATCGGGTTCTCCACCTTGATCCACGGGTAGTACAGCGCGGCGAAGGCCGAGTCGTACATGGCGGTCTCGGACCGCCAGTCCCGGATCTGCTGTGGGGTCATGCCGGGCGGGGCGTCGAGCACGGCCATCCGGTTGCCGTTCTGCTCGCAGTGGCTGATCAGGGCCGTCTGCACGGCCTTCCACAACCCCAGGTCCACGGTGCCGTCGTCCTTGGTGGCGGCGGTGATCAGATCCGGCACGACGACCATGGTGACGTCGTCGGCCACGGCCAGGCCGTTGATGCCCTGGCGTCCGGACTCGGACCCGGCGAACTTGCGCCCGGTCACCGGAACCGCGGCCGGGGCGGCCTTCTCGAGCGGGTACAGGCCCGGCTTGAGCAGTTCGAGCTGGCCCGACAGGTCGGTCTTGGCCTCGAGCAGCACCTCGACCTTGATCCGGGTGGAGGTGTCGTTGACCACCGTCGCGACGTTTCGCTTGCCGCTGCCCAGGGTCAGATCGGAGAAGGACTCGACCACCTCGGTGCCCTGCAGCACGTCGAGCGTGAACGGGGCCGGCCCGTCCTCGTCGGTGTCCTGGGAGGTCACCCGGAGCGTGAGATCGGCGTCCGGTTCCAGACTCTCGACGGCCAGCGGCAGCCCGAGGGACCGGTCGGCGGCCGGCAGCTGGCGGGTCGCCGGCTGCCCGGACGGCGCGGTGTTCGGGACCCGCACGATGTAGGCCAGGGCCCCGCCGTTGGCGAAGTAGCCGTAGACCGACAGCGGCAGCACCGCGCCCGGAGTGAAGCTGCCGTAGAGGTTCTCGAACTGGGACCAGCTGGTCACCAGCCGGGGGGCCAGGCCCTCCGGGTCGGTGGGATCGTCCGTCGGGAACCGCTCGGTGAACCCGACGAAGGCGGCGATCGCCGTCGGGGCGGCGGACAGCACTTTCTGCGTGGACGCCACTTCTTCGACGTACACACCGGGTGCGGCGTAGGTGGGCATCTGCGCTCCTTGGGTTGGGGACCGGGCTGGACGATGGAGGTCAGGCGGCCGTCGTACGGACGGCGCCGGGCATGGTGATCGAGATGGTGCCGGCGTAGGCGCAGAAGCACTGCGAGCCGGCGACGACGACGGGTGCGCCGCCGGCGGTGGTCTGGGGGGCCATCGGCGTCCAGGGTGCGACCACGACCGGGACGCACGGCATCGGGGTGAGCACACCGAGCGCGGCGGCGGTCGCCGCCGCGACGGTCGGGTTGGCCAGTGACTGGCACAGGCCGAACGGCGGGATGTTCGCCCCGGGCGCGATGTCGGTGATGTTGGCAAGCGGCCGGCCCTCGACGGTCGGCCGCGGCGCGACCACGTTGAGCGTCGACGGGGCCAGCCCGAACGAGCAGGTGATCATCGCGCCGGACACCGCGCACGGCTTACCCATCGCGCCCCGGTCCCTTCCCACGGTGATCCATCGGGCCGCTCACAGCTTCGACGCCTTGACCGACGAGGTCAGTTCGGCGCCGGTGGTGGTGACGAAGCAGACCACCGACCGGTCGTTGTCCTGCTCCCAGCCCCGGGCCGACGGCACGAGATAGGTGAAGAACAGCGAGGAGTCCAGGTAGCTGATGCCGACGTAGCCCTGGAACTGCTGGGCGCAGTTCGCGTCGGCCCAGGACTTGAGGGCCGAGTCGCCGGGGAAGGCGTCGCCCTGGACGCCGGCCGGCGGTTCGTACGCGACGGTGGCGTAGGCCTCCTGGCGGTGCGGCGAGTCGCAGGGGACCGACGACAGGGTGGCGATCTCGGCCTGGATCTCCTGCTGGGCGGCGAAGCACTGGCCGGTCTGCACGGCGAACACCGAGACGTCCGTCGGCGTGGGGCCCTCGTCCTGGCCGAGGCCGAAGAAGCTGCATCCGGTGAGGCAGGCCAGCGCCACCCCGGTACCCAGGCCGAGCCCCAGACCGTGGCCGACGGCGCGTCGACAGGAACTCACTGGCACCGCGATCACCCCCGTCGGCCGGCCGTCGGACGACGCATGCCTACCGGCAGCGTGCGTGCCGAGCCCACCAGCCGGGCCACGGCAGGGGCATCGGGCGATCGCCCTATTTCGCCCGGCCGCGGGCCCGGGCGCCCGGCCGTCAGCCGGGCTGCAGCGCCTGGGCCAGCATGACGATGATGCCGCTGGGGCCGCGCAGGTAGGTCAGCCGGTAGATGTCGGCGTAGGTGCCCACCCCGCGCAGCGGATGGCAGCCGTGCCGGGCGGCGATGGCCAGGGCCTCGTCCAGATCGTCGACGGAGAAGGCGACGCGGTGCATCCCGATCTCGTTCGGACGCGTGGGTTCGGTCTCGATCGCGGCCGGATGGAGGTACTCGAACAGCTCAAGGTGCCCCTGCCCGTCGGGCGTCCGGAGCATCGCGATCTTCGCGTGGTTGCCGTCCAGGCCGACGGCGGTGTCGGTCCACTCGCCGCTGACCGTGTCCCGGCCGACCACCGTCAGCCCCAGGTCGGTGAAGAAGGCGATCGTGGCGTCCAGGTCGCGCACGGCGATGGCGACGTTCTCCAGTTTGATCGGCATTCCCGCACGCTACCGATGCGGCGGGGCCCACCGACGGCATTGGCCCCGCCCCCCGGCAGGGGGCGGGGCCGGTCCGGTCGTCGGGTGGGCGACGCGGGTGGGTTCAGGGCGAGAGCTCCTCCAGCACCTGACCCTTGGTCTCGATGCCCAGCTTGCCGATGGTGATGGCGCCGAGGACGGCGACGGCGGCGAAGGTGAGGAACACGTACTGGATGCCGACGCCGGCGACGATGAAGCCGACGATCACCGGGCCCAGGGACGAGCCCGCCCGCAGCCAGGCGCTGCCGAAACCGGTCCCCACCGCACGGAGCCGGGTCGGGTAGAGCTCGGCCGAGTACAGGTACAGCGAGAAGGTCACGGTCTGCAGGATCGCGTAGGTGGCCGTGGCGAAGATGGTGACCTGGATCGCGGACGTCGCCCCGAGGAAGAACAGGGTGACCAGGGGAACGACCGCGAGCAGGAAGGCCCAGGTGTACCAGCGCTTGCGGCCGACCCGGTCGATGGTCAGGGCACAGACGACGGAGGCCAGCACGCCGACCGCCGAGGTGATCCAGCCGAGGAAGATGGCGTCCTGGGTGCCGACGCCGAACTGCGTCTTGTACAGGGTGGGCAGCCAGGTGACCATGCCGTTGTTGATCATGTAGGCGCACAGCCACAGGCCCCAGATCATCAGCGTGCGCCGCAGGTAGATGCCGCGGAACAGCTCCCGCCAGTCCGACCGGGCGGTGGCGCGGGCGTCGATCGGCCGCTCGACCGGCTCGGGCAGCGGTTTGCCCTCGCGGACGGCCTCGCGTTCGAGCATCGAGACGATCTTGTCCGCCCGGGCGATCTTGCCCTTGGACGCCAGCCAGCGCGGCGACTCGGGCATCATGAAGCGCAGCGGGATGAGCAGGATCGCCGGGACGAGACCGACGATGAACAGCGCCTTCCAGCCGAAGTTCGGCACCAGGAAGTAGCCGGCGATACCGGCGAACATCAGGCCGATGGGGAAGATCAGCTCGTAGAGCAGGAAGAAGCGGCCCCGCTTCTTGGCCCCGATGAACTCGTTGATGTAGGCCGACGCGATCGGCACCTCGCCGCCGGTGCCCACACCCTGGAAGAACCGGAAGACCATCATCGACGCGCCGTTCCAGGCGAACAGGCAGGCGATGTCCATGGAGACGAACAGGATGATGGTGATCAACAGGGTGGGCATGCGGCCGATGCGCTCGGCGAGCCAGCCGAAGCCGACCGCGCCGAAGATCTGGCCGACGTAGCCGGCGGACAGGATCAGGCCGACCTGGCCGGGGCTCAGGCCCCATTCGGTGACCAGGGCCGGCATCGCGAACGCGATGACCAGGACGGTGTAGGCGTCGAAGAAGGTGGCCGAGCCGATGATCACGCGGATCATCAGCAGGCGTCGGGTGACCGGGATCCGCTCGAGGCGGCCCACGATCTTGGCGTTGGCGACCGCGGTGGGCTCGCCGGCGTACGAGGTAGTCATTGTCGGCCTCAGATTGTGCTCGCCCTGCGCGGAAAATGGCAGAGCCGTCGGGACTGCACTGTCACCGAACCGGGACCGGATGACGGGTCGGTCCCGGCGGGTGGGGGCGCCGCGGCGGGCGGCGCCCCCACCCCGTGATCCAGCCGGCGGGGACCGGGCGCGGATCGGTGCGGGCGCGGTCGCGCCCGGGCGGCGTGCCCGGGTGCGCGGCCGGCTGGTCGGGGGGTGGACGGGGCGTGGCTCCGGGTGATGCGCGGACCCGGCGGGGGACGCGAGGACCGGACGGGCCCCGACCGGGCCGTCAGATGATGCCGGCGGCCTTCATGGCGTCGGCGATCTCGACGTCGGCGCCGGGGGCCAGCGGGAGCAGCGGGCTGCGGACGGTGGCGTGCGGCAGGATGCCACGGGCGACCAGGGCGTGCTTGAGGGCGACGGTGCCCTCCATGTGCGACCCGCGGTGGTAGACGGCCTTGGTCACCGGCAGCAGCCGGTTGTGGATCGCCTTGGCCGCGGTCCAGTCCTGCGCCTGACCGGCCTCGATGAACTCGACCAGCAGCTCCGGGGCGATGTTGCCGTAGCCGACCAGCAGGCCGTCGACGTCCATGATCGTGTGCAGCAGGTACTCGTCGTGGCAGGAGAAGATCTGCAGGTCGGGGTAGGCCTCGCGGAGCACCGGGATCTCGGTGTCCCAGCGGCGCATGTTCCGCACACCGTTCTTGGTCCAGAACACGCCCTCCTGGCCGGCGATCTCCAGCTGGGTGTCCAGGTTGTAGGTGGCCTTGGTGTTGTCCGGGTACTGGAACAGGATCTGCGGCAGGCCGGCCTCCTCCCAGATGGCGCGGTAGCGGTCCTGCGGCGCCCCGGGCTGGTAACCGAACCGCAGCCAGCCGTGCGAGGGATAGGTCAGCGCGGCCTTGGCCCCGGCGTCGACGGCGCGCTTGGCCTCCTCGACGGCGACCTTGGTGCCCTCGCCGGTGATGCCGGCGACGATCACGACCTGGTCGCCGACCTCGGCGACCAGCGTCTCGATGACCTTGACCTGCTCGTCCTGGGTCAGGAACGTGCCCTCGCCGGCGTGCCCGAGCACGACGAGCGACTTCACGCCGTCGACGGAGGCGAGGAACTTGCCCAGCTGGGCCAGGGCGGCGTAGTCGACGTCCCCGTCGACGGTGAACGGGGTGACCGGGGCCGGGTTCAGACCACGCAGATCCAGATTGCCGAGAGACATCGGTGGCTCCTCCAAGAAGCTTTGCGGGAACGTTCCGGTCTGACTCATTTGACGGACGGGAACGTTTGCAGGAACGATTAGAACTATGACCGCCTCCGCGATCCACGTCAACCCCCGATTTCCGGTGACCGCGCTCACCTCGGAGCCCGGGCCGGTTAGGCTCGCAGCCGTGGTGACCCTGCGTGACGTGGCGGCGGCGGCTGGCGTGAGCATCTCGACCGCGTCCCGCGTGCTGGACGAGCGGCTGCCGCCGTCCCGCACGGCCGCGGCCGACCGGGTTCGGCGGGCGGCGGCCGAACTCGGTTACGTGCGGGACCCGCTGGCCGCCGGGTTGCGTCGCACGGGAACGAGCACCATCGGGGTGGTCGTGCCCCGGCTGACCGACACGGTGATGGCGATGCTCTACGAGGAGATCGCCGCCGCGGCGACCGCGCGCGGCCTGTTCGCCGTCGTGGCCACCACCCAGGACCGGCCGGAGACCGAACGGCTGGCCGTGCAGTCGCTGCTGCACCGGCGGGTGGACGGGATCATCCGGACCACCGCCCGCACCGGCTCACCGCTGCGGCTGGACTCCCGATCCGAAGCGCGCCAGGTGCTGGCCCTGCGGACGGACGACATCCACCCCGCCTCCATCGGCGACGACCGCCTGGGCGGGTATCTGGCCACCCGCAACCTGATCGACCACGGCCATACCCGGATCGGGCTGGTGATGGGACCCGAGTACGCGACCACCGCCGTCCACCGCCGCGACGGCTACCGCGACGCGCTCGTCGAGGCGGGCCTGGGCGTGGATCCGACGCTGATGGCCGGCGACGCGTTCTCGATGGAGGCGGGGGAGGCCGCCGGCCGCGAGCTGCTCGACCGGGCCGAACCGCCGACGGCGATCTTCGCCGTCAACGACAACAACGCCATCGGGGTGCTGGCCGTGGCCGCCGCCCGCGGCCTGCGGGTGCCGGACGACCTCTCGGTCATCGGGTACAACGACATCCCGGTGGTCAGCAAGCTTCCCGTGCCGTTGACGACCGTCCGGGAGCCGTTCAACCTGATCGCGCGGGGTGCCATCGACCTGCTGCTGGATCCCGATCCGGGCGGCGCCGACGGGCCGCGCATCCTGGTCGCCACGCCCACGCTGATTCCCCGTCGGTCGACGGCGGCGCCGCGCCGGACCTGACCGCGACCGGCGGCACCGACCCGCCCACCGCCCGATCAGCCGAACTGGTTGCGCAGCAACCCGGTTCGATAGGCGAGCGCGACCGCCTCGGCCCGTCCGCGGACCTCCAGCTTGCGGTAGATGCTCACGCTGTGGTGCATGACGGTCTTGGTCGACAGGAACAGATCGCCGGCGATCTGGGCGTTGGTCCGGCCACTGGCGATGGCGGCCAGGATCTCCAGGGCACGGGCCGTCAGCACCTCCGTCGGGCGGGGGCCGGGCGGCGTCGCCCCGCCCCGGCGGCTCGCCGGAGCGGGGATGAGCGGTGCACCGGCCGGCCCGGCCGGACCGGCCGCCCCGGCCGGCCCCGACCCGACCGTCGCGGCCGGGTCTCCGG
>NZ_JBMDXT010000562.1:0-5963 GCF_048594475.1 Nakamurella sp.
GTCCGGCGGCGGGTCGGCCGCCGGACGCGCCTCGGGCCGCCCGGCGGCCGCCTTGTCCAGGTCGGGGCTCATCGGTGGGCCTCGCTCTCGGAACGGAAGAACGCCGTCGCGTCGGGCGCGGCAGCCAGCTGGTCCCAGTGGTGGCAGGCCGCGTCGTGCTGCTCGGAATCCGTCGGCGCCAGCTCCGGCTCGGTCTCCCGGCACAGGTCGGTGGCCAGCGGGCACCGGGGGGAGAAGGGACACCCGGTCGGCAGGTTGATCAGCGACGGCGGGGCGCCGGTGATCGGCCGCAGCCGGCCGACGTCGCCGGCCTTCGGGATGGACCCGAGAAGCCCGGCGGTGTAGGGCATCCGGGGGTGGTAGAAGACCGTGTCGGTGGCCCCGAGCTCGACCGGGCGGCCGGCGTACATGACCAGCGTCCGGTGCGTCATCCCGGCGACCACGCCCAGGTCGTGGGTGATCAGGATGATGGCCGCGTTGAACGCGTCCTTGACCTCGATCAGCTTTTCCAGGATCTGCGCCTGGACCGTGACGTCCAGGGCGGTGGTGGGCTCGTCGGCGATGATGACGTCCGGGTTGTTGATGACCGCCATGGCGATCATCGCCCGCTGCCGCATACCGCCGGAGAACTCGTGCGGGTAGGAGTTCAGCCGCTCCTTGGGCTGCGGGATGCCGACCAGCGCCAGCATCTCCTCGGCCCGGGCCAGGGCCTGCTTGCGGGGCATCATCTCGTGCGACAGCACGGCCTCGGCCAGCTGGAACCCGATGGGGTACACCGGGTTCATCGCCGTCATCGGGTCCTGGAAGATCATCGCGATCTTGCGCCCGCGCAGCGACCGCTGCTGCGCCTTGCTCATCGCCAGCACGCTCTGGCCCCGGAACGAGATCGTCCCGCTGATCCGGGCGCTCTTGGGCAGCAGGCCCATCACGGCCATCGACGAGACCGACTTGCCCGAACCCGATTCGCCGACGATGCCCAGGACCTCGCGCTCGTGCAGGGTGTAGGAGACCCCGCGGACCGCCCGGACCAGCCCGTCGTCGGTGGGAAAGCCGACCGTCAGGTTTTCCACCTTGAGCACCTCGGTCGACCCCACCGACCCGAGGTGCTCGCCGAGCGGGGTCTCCAGCTCGGCCCCGGTCGACGGCTCGTAGACCTCGTACAGCTCGGGCGCCTCCTGGCGGGCCGGCCCGTAGAGGCTGCCGCCGGGGGTCTCGTTCGGCGGTGTCGTGGGAGGAACGGTCATCAGGCACGCACCCGGTTCTGCCGTGGGTCGAAGGCGTCGCGCAGGCCGTCGCCGATGAAGTTGATGGACAGCGCGATGACGATGATGAACAGGCCGGGCCACCAGAACAGCCACGGCCGGGTGGCGAACGCGTTCTGGTAGGTCGAGACCAGCAGGCCCAGCGAGGTGTCCGGCGCCCTCACCCCGAAACCGAGGTAGGACAGGGCAGTCTCGAGCAGGATGGCGCTGGCGATGGCCAGTGTCGCCGCCACCGTGATCACGCCGACGGTGTTGGGCAGGATGTGCTTGAAGATGATCCGCCGCGGCTTGGCCCCCAACGCACGGGCGGCCTCGACGAACTCCTTCTCCCGGAGCGAGAGGAACTCGCCCCGCACCAGCCGGGCCAGCGACGTCCAGAGCACGAAACCGAGCACCACGGCCAGCACCAGCGGGCCGGCGCCGCCGAACCGCTGGCCCAGCACCGCGGCGATGACGAGCACCGGGATGGTGATGATGACATCGGTGAACCGCATCAGCGAGCTCTCGACCCAGCGGCCGTAGTAGCCGGAGACGGCGCCGATCGCCACCCCGATGACGGTGCTGACGACGCCGACGACGAACGCGATCATGATCGAGATCTGCGCGCCGCGCATGGTCAGCGCGAAGTAGTCGCGGCCCAGGTCGTCCTGGCCGAACGGGTGGTCGCCGATGCTGAACCCGTCCCCGCCGAGGAACGTCGGGATCACGCTCAGGGTCGGCGCGCCCCGGTTCACCACGATGCCGGGGGTGACGTAGTCGTACTTCCACCACCCGGGGATGCCGGCGAAGCCGATCGAGGTGAACGCCAGCAGGATCACGAAGATCAGCACGGCCAGCGAGATCATCGCCGCCTTGTGCCGGAAGAACCGGCGCCGCACCAATTGTCCCTGGGTGCGGGCGACGATCGCCAGCCCCTGCGCGGCCGTTGTGCCGGTGGCCGCGGCCTGCGCCGGGGCCGGCTTCTTGTCCGGCACCTGCTTGGAATCGGTGCTCATCGCTGCACCCGCTCTGCGCTCGTCATGACAGCCGAATCCTTGGATCGAGGAAGCCGTAGGTGATGTCGGCGAGCATGTTGGCCACCACGATGGCCGCGCCGGTCACCAGGAAGAAGCCCATGACCGCGTTGGCGTCGGGGATCTTGAGCGCGTCGTTGAAGAACTTGCCCATGCCCGACCAGCCGAACACCGTCTCGGTGATGATCGCGCCGCCGATCAGGCCGCCGATGTCGAGGGCGACGATGGTCGTGATCGGGATCATCGCGTTGCGGAAGCCGTGCCGGACCACGACGGTCCGCTCGGTCAGCCCCTTCGCGCGGGCCGTGCGGATGTAGTCCTGGTTCATCACCTCGAGCATCGACGACCGGGTGTACCGGGTGTACGACGCGATCGAGATGAGCACGATGGCGATGGTCGGCAGGATCAGGTGCCCCAGCTGGTCGAGCAGGGTCTCCCAGAAATCGCCCTGAAAGTTCGGCGTGGTCGCACCGATGGTGGCGATCACGACCCCGTTGACCTTGGCCGAGTAGGCGGGGACGGCGTCGAGCAGGTGGCTCATGAACACCAGCAGCGAGCAGCCGAACGCGGTCAGCATGGACGCCTTGATCGCCTGCGACCGGTACAGCCCGCCCAGGCCGCCGCCGATCGCGGCGCCGATCACCAGGGCGGTGACCAGCAGGCCCAGCAGCAGCATCGTGGTCGGGTCGGCCAGCAGCGAGTCGAGGGCGAAGTAGCTGACCACGCCGACCGCGGCCGTGGCCAGCGTCGTGTACAGCACGATCCGCGACCGGAACCCGGCGATCAGCGCGGTCGAGGCGAACGCGGTCAGCACCGACATGATGATCATCGTCACCGGGCCGATCCCGGGCGAGGCGAACCAATCGGTCAGGCTCAGCCCGGTCATGATCACCGCGACCACCGCGGCGCCCACGCCGGCCGCGATCAGCCGGGTGCGCCGGTCCCCGCCGACGATGCCGGCGGCGAGCAGGCCGGCCACCACCGCGGAGACGATGATGACCCAGGGCGGAATGACCGGATCCTGCAGCCAGCTGTTGAACTTGATCGCCAGGAACTGCTTCATCAGCACGGCGATCCAGAAGACCGGCAGCGAGAAGAACAGGAAGGCCAGGAACGTCACGCTGTAGTCCAGGCCCGAGTACTGGCGCAGCGCGGTCACCATGCCGACGGCCACGCCCAGCACGACCGCGATGATCAGGGCGAACACGACCAGCCGCAGCGTCGAGCCGATGGCCACGCTCAGCCCGCCGATGACCGGCGCGCCGGTGGCCATGTTGCCCAGGTCGCAGTTGCCGACGAAGCAGCCGAGGGCACCACCGAGCCAGGCCAGGTAGCGGGGAATGATGGGGACGTCCAGGCTCAGGTTCCTGGTCATCGCGGCGATCTTGGCTTCCTTGCCCGGATCGGCCGACTCGTAGAGCGCCGAGCGGGGATCGCCCGCGTTGGCCACCAGCACGTAGACGATGAACGTCGCGGCCAGCAGCACGAGAATGGATATCAGGAATCGCCTGATGATGAACGAAGCCACGGTGCCTCCTACCCGTCGGCAACGGCGTGGCGAGCCGCGGCGGAGGCGCGCCACTGTCCGGGAACGACGACGGGCCGGGAAGTCGGGGACTGTCCCGGCCCGTCATCGGACCGGCGTGGGGATCAGTGTGATCCCTGCGCCGGTGTCCTGCCAATCGAAGATCATCCGGGCCGGGCGGGGCCCGGCCCGGACGATCGGCCGACCCTGGGTCAGCCGGTGCGCTGCCAGTCCTGCATGTTCCAGGTGGCCTGGGTCTGCGTGGCGTTCAGCACCGGGCCCTCGATGTTCGACTTCATCGCGACCACACCCGGGAAGGTGAAGATCGGGAACGTGTAGTAGTTCGCCGCGAGCCGCTGGTCCACCGTCTCCAGCAGCGGCAGGGCCCCCGACGGGTCGGTGAGCGTGGCCAGGCTGTTCAGCGCGGTGTCGATCTGCGGGTCGTTCCAGCCGGAGTAGTTCTGGCCACCGGTGGACAGGTACTCCGAGGGGATCGAGCCGAGCAGGCCGGAACCGGCCCACGCGAACAGCGCGATGTCGTAGTCACCCTGCGACAGGGTCGGCCCGAACTTGTCGCTGGACAGCGGGACGTCCTGGATGTTGAAGCCGGCGGGGTCGCAGCTGGCCTTGAGCAGGGCGACCTCGTTGGTCCGCCGCGGGTTCGGGTCGATGTGGATGACCCGGATGGTCTTGCCCGGAGCCTCGCCGGAGGCGGCGTAGGCGGCCTTGGCCCCCTCGAGATCGACGTCCGCGTAGTTCGCGAAGCCGGACTGCGACGCGGTCTGCTCGTAGCCTTCCTGGAAGTCCATCAGCATCAGCGAGTTCAGCAGCTTGGCATCCGGGTTGGACGGCACGATCAGGTTGTCCACGATCTGCTGGCGCGGTGCGCACTTGAACAGCGCCTCACGCAGCTTCTCGTTGGCGAAGCCGTTCTTGACCGACAGGTCCATGTGCTCGTAGGTGAACTGCGAGCCGTAGTCGGCCTTGACCGAGTTGCCCAGGTTGGTCAGCGCGGCGTTGACGTCCGGGTTCGGCTGCGGCTCGATGACGTCGACCTCACCCGAGGCCAGCGCGGAGACCTGCTGGTCCTGCGAGATGTAGCGGATGACGACGGTGTCGGTCTTGGCCGGCTCGCCCCACCACTTGTCGTTCTTCTTCAGCGTCACCGACTGGCCCGGATCCCAGGCGGCCACGTAGTACGGGCCGGACGAGGGGATGGTGGTCGCGGCCGGCAGGCCCTTGGACTTGTCCAGGGTCCAGCCGCTGTTCCAGAAGTCGGCCAGCTTGGTCAGCGTGGCGACGTCGTCGGTCTCGACCGCCTTGACGACCCCGGCGGCGTCGGTGCCGGCCGCGGCCGCGGCCACGTGCGCCGGCAGGATGCTGGAGCCGGCCGAGGTGGCGATGGCGACCTGCCAGTCGACGAACGGCTTGGTGTAGGTCAGAGTGACCGACTTGTCCCCGTCGGCACAGGTCGGCTTCTGGGTCTGGTCAAGACCGGAGGTCGACGCGGTGTCGAACAG
Organism: Nakamurella sp.; assembly: GCF_048594475.1. Taxonomy (NCBI): domain Bacteria; kingdom Bacillati; phylum Actinomycetota; class Actinomycetes; order Nakamurellales; family Nakamurellaceae; genus Nakamurella; species Nakamurella sp. The sequence continues at coordinate 5,321 of NZ_JBMDXT010000562.1, forward strand.
GTAGGCCGGCTCGGCCGGCACGTTGCCCGGTTCGTTGAGCGTGCCGTCCTTGTTGTACCGGCCGGAGTTGGCCGCCCAGGCGTACAGGAAGTCGGCACAGCCGATCGGCAGGCCGTCGGACCAGACAGCCTTGTCGTTGAACGTGTACTAGACCGTCAGCGGGTCGTCGGAGGTCTTCTCGATGGTCCCGAACTCGGTGTCCATCTGGATGTTGCCCTTGTTGTCCACGTAGGAGAACCCGCGCAGCACCTGGTTGAGCACGACCTGGTTGGCCGTCGCGTTGCCCGAGCTGGATCCGGAGTTGTAGTCGTACCACTCCTGCTCCTGCGCGTAGGTGATGGTGCCGGAGTCCCCCGAGCCGCCACCGCCGCCCGCGGCCGAACTGCCGGACGCGGCCCCGCCGCCACCGGAGGTCGCCGCGCTCGTCGTCGTGGTCGAGCTGCTGCTCCCGCCGCAGGCGGCGAGTGTCAGCGCCGTCACCGCCGCGAGCGCGGTGATGGTCACCGCTCGAGTTCTCCTCATTGACATTCCTTCCTTGTGGAACGGCTGCCGTTCTCGGTCGGGGGCCGTCGGCCGACCAGCACCACACTGAACCCGGCGCAGCAGCACGCACCGGCAGATTACCCGACAGTACGAGGGCCCA
>NZ_JBMDXT010000563.1:0-2131 GCF_048594475.1 Nakamurella sp.
CGGATCGGGTGGGCCGGCCGTTCCGTCCCGGGCGGCCGGGCGGCGCCGGGCTCGGGCTGGCCGAGGTCGCCGAGTTCGCCGCCGACCACGGCGGCACGCTGACCGTCGCACCTCGCGCGGGAGAGCCCGGCACCCGGGCCGTGCTGCGCTTCCCGGCCGCCCCGCCGGCCGCTGCCGGCCGCCCCCCGGCCGCCGCCGGCCGCCCCCAGGCCGTCCCGACGGCCAAAGGTGCCGCTCCGGCCGGCGCCGTCGCCCCGACCGGCGCCGCCCCGGCCGACCGCTCCATCCCGGTCGAGACGATCGACCCGGTCGACACCGCCGATCCGGTCGACACCGCCGATCTGGTCGACGCCATCGATCCGGTTGCCGACCTCACCGTCCCGGCCGAGACCGCCGGCACGCAGCGGGATGTGGACACCCCGGCGCGGCCCGACCACGACCGCGCCCTGGCTGCCGTGCTCGAGGGCATCGCCGCCCGCCGGCCGCTGCCGGAGAGCCTGGACGCCCTGGTCGCGACGATGGAGCGGCACCTACCCGGCAGCCGGTGCTCGATCCTGCTGCTCGACCAGGACGCGGGCACCCTGCACCACGGCGCGGGCGCCCGCCTGCCGGAGCCGTACCGCCGGGCGATCGACGGGCTGCGGATCGGGCCCGCCGCCGGCTCGTGCGGCACCGCGGCGTACACCCGCCAGGAGGTGGTGGTCGCGGACATCGCGACCGACCCGCGGTGGGACGGTTACCGGGAGCACGCGCTGCCGTTCGGCCTGCGGTCCTGCTGGTCCCGGCCCATCCTCGACGTGGACCGGGGCGGCGTGCTCGGCACCTTCGCGGTCTACCACCAGGACCCCTGGGAACCGGACCGGCCGGCCGTCGAGCTGGTCGAGCGGCTGACCCACGTCGCCGCGATCGCCATCGGCACGGCCGCGCTGCACGGCCGCCTGGTCGAGAGCGAGGCCCGTTTCCGCAGCACTTTCGAGGCCGCCGGGCTGGGCATCGCCCTGGTCGATCCGTCCGGCCTGGTCCAGGAGGCCAACGCGGCCCTGATCGAGATCGCCGGCCGGCCGGTCACCGGTGCGTCCTTCGCCGGGCTGCTGGTCGCACCGGACGCGTCGGCCATCCGGGTGGCGCTCACCGGCCTGCTCGACGACGCCGACCCCGGCCGGCGGCTGGCCGCCACCGAGGTGCGGGTCTGCCGCCCGGACCGTGCGGACGGCGAACCGATCTGGGTCGCGCTGAGCGGGTCGCTCATTCGCGGGCCGGCGGGGGAGCCGCGCCACTACTGCCTCGAGCTGTTCGACCTGACCGAGCGGCGGCGCATCGCCCAGGCCTGGCGAGAGCGCGAGATCGCGCTGGCCGGCGACCGGGCCAAGAGCGAACTGCTGGCCCTGGTCAGCCACGAGGTGCGCACCCCGCTGCACGCGATCATCGGCTTCGCCCAGGTGCTGCAGAGCATGCCGCTGCCGCCCGACCGGCAGCAGGCGGCCATCGAGCACATCCTGGGTTCCGGCCGGCACCTGCTGCAGCTGATCAACGATCTGATCGACCTCACCGGCGCCGAGAGCCGCCAGCTGCAGCTGGTTCTCGAGGACCTGCCGGCCGGTGAGGTGGTCGCCGAGGCGGCCCAGATCGTCACCGGCCTGGCCGAGGAACGCGCGATCACCCTGCGGGTCCGGCCCGGCGCCACCGGCTCGCCGGTGCGGGCCGACCGGCAGCGGCTGCGTCAGGTGCTGCTCAACCTGCTGGGTCACGCGATCAAGTTCACCCCGGCCGGCGGCCGGGTGGAGATCAGCGGGCCGGACGGCACCCGGCCGGACGGGGCGGCCGCGATCCTCGTCCGGGACACCGGCCCCGGGATCCCGGCCGATCAGCTGCCCCGCCTGTTCACGCCGTTCCACCGGGCCGGCACCACGCAGGCGCACGGCTCCGGACTGGGGCTGGCCCTGTCCCAACGGCTGGCGCGGGCGATGGACGGGGACCTGACGCTGGCCGCCACGTCGCCGGACGGGAGCACCTTCCGGCTCACCCTGCCGGTCGCGGCCACCCCGGCCGGCCCGGCGCCGGCGCGCACCCCCACGCCCGCCGGCGCCCCGGCGCCCGCCGTCACCCCGGCGCCCGCCGGCGCCCACCCGCC
>NZ_JBMDXT010000564.1:0-7658 GCF_048594475.1 Nakamurella sp.
GGTGCAGGCGTTCATCCTCATTCAGACCGAGGTCGGCCAGGCCGCCGCGGTGGCCCAGGCGATCGCCGAGCTGCCCGGCGTCACCAGCGCCGAGGACGTCACCGGCCCGTACGACGTCATCGTCCGGGCCGAGGCCCAGACCGTCGACGAGCTCGGCAAGCTGGTCGTCGCCCGCGTGCAGGGGGTCGCGGGCATCACGCGCACGCTCACCTGCCCCGTGGTGCACCTCTGACCGGCTCGCCGCCCTCCCCGGCGACCCCGCCACCGTCCCCGACGCCGCCGTCAGCCTCCCCGGCGTCCCCGACGCCCCGGGCCGGGACCCGCGACGGGTTCCCGCGCTGGCGGGTCTACGCGGCGGTGGCCGTCGCCGGGGTCGCCGTGCTCGGCGTCATCGTGGGCGCCCGGATCGTCAGCAACCGGCCGGACTCCTCCGTGGACGACCCGCTGCCGCTGGCCGGGGTCGAGGCGCCCGGGGCCGCCACCCCGGCCTGCACCGCGTTGATGGCCGCACTGCCGGCCGAGCTGGGCGGGCTCCCGCGGCGGCAGCTCGAGCACGCCGACGACCCTTCGCTGTCCGGTGCGGCGGCCTGGGGCGAGCCGCCGGTGGTCCTGCGCTGCGGGATCCCCACGCCGGCCGAGCTGACCTGCACCGCGGCGGTCCAGGAGGTCGACGGCGTCGCCTGGCTGCCGCTGTCCACCGGCGGCGACACGACCTACTTCGCCGTCGACCGGTCCGTCCGCATCGCCTTGACGGTGCCGCAGGAGGTCACCTCGACCGGACCCTGGCAGGAGGCGTCCACGGTGATCGCGGCGACCCTGCCCGAGCGGGACATCTGCCGGGGCGGCGTCCCGCTGCCCACCGACGGCGAGTAGCCGGCCGGGCGGCCCGCCCGCTCAGCGCAGACCGGTGCCCCGGGCCACGGCGGTGCGCAGCAGCACCGTGATCAGGTCCCGGTACGAGACACCCGCCTTGGCCCACATCGCGGGGTACATCGAGATCGGGGTGAAGCCGGGCAGGGTGTTCACCTCGTTGATCACCACACGGTCGATCGGATCCCCGTCGGGCCGGACGAAGAAGTCGACCCGGGCCAGACCCTGCGCGTCCAGGGCCGAGAACGCCCGCCGGGACAGCTCGTGGATGCGATCGGTCACCGCCTCCGGGAGGTCGGCCGGGATGTCGAAGGTGGCCGCGGTGTCGTCGAGGTACTTGGCGTCGAAGTCGTAGAAGTCGTACCCGCCGCCGACGTGGATCTCGGCGGTCGGCGAGGCCTCGATGCGCCCGTCCGGATGCTCCAGGACGCCGCATTCCACCTCGCGCCCGACGACCGCGGCCTCGACCAGGACCTTGGGGTCGGTCTCGCGGGCCAGCGCGATCGCCCGGTCCAGCTCCGACCACCGCGCGACCCGGCTGACCCCGAGCGAGGAACCGGCTCGGGCCGGCTTGACGAAGACCGGCAGCCCCAGCCGGTCCCGCTGCGCCTCGGTCAGCGTCGCCGTCCCCGGCCGCAGCACGACCCAGTCGCCCACCGGCAGCCCCTCGGCGGCCAGCAGCTTCTTGGTGAACTCCTTGTCCATCGCCGCCGCGGAGGCGAGCACCCCGGCCCCCACGTACGGCACTCCGGCCAGCTCCAGCAGCCCCTGGATGGTGCCGTCCTCGCCGTACGGGCCGTGCAGGACGGGGAACACCACGTCCACCTCAAGGGCCGACCAGGGGGCGCCCGGATCCAGCGCGACCAGGGTCGCCCCGGTCGGATCGACCGGCAGCGCCACCGGCGAGCCCCCGGACACCGCCGGCAGCTCCCGGCCCGACCCGGCCGGCAGCGCCTCGGGGTCGACGTGTACCCAGCGGCCGGCCGGGGTGATCCCGATCGCGGTGACGTCGAACAGGTCGGTGTCGATGTTGGCCAGCACACCGGCGGCGGAGATGCACGACACCGGGTGCTCCCCGCTGCGGCCGCCGAACACCACGGCCACCCGGACCCGGTCGTTGCTCATCGCGCCGCCTCGCTCATGGTTGGTCACCCTATCGGGGCACCGGAGCCGGACCCGAAATCGACACAGCGGTCCGGGCCCGGGGTCCGGGCCGGGGTGAGGCCCGAGTGCGGTCGGTCCGGTCGCGGCGCCCGACGCGGCCCGGGCCGCCGCCCGGGTCGGCGGCGCTACTCCGGGCTGTGCGGCTGGTCCATCAAAAAGCCCATCAGCCGGCCGGGCGGCAGGTGCCGGTAGCAGACCTGGTAGACGGCCTCGGTGATCGGCATGTCCACCTTGTGCCGCACGGCCAGGTCGCGCACCGAGCGGCAGCTGACGACCCCCTCGGCCACCTGCCCGCCGGCGGCCTCCAGGGCCGCGTCGAGCCCGATCCCGGTGGCCAGCCGCCGGCCGAGCGTCCGGTTGCGCGACAGCGGTGACCAGCAGGTGGCCACCAGGTCGCCCAGGCCGGCCAGCCCCGCGAAGGTGGCCGGCTCGGCGCCGAGTTCCACGCCCAGTCGGGTCATCTCGTTGAGGCCCCGGGTGATCAGCGACGCGGCGGCGTTGAGGCCCAGGCCGAGGCCGTCGGCGATGCCGCAGGCCAGCGCGATGATGTTCTTGCCGGTGCCGGCGATCTCGGCCCCGATCACGTCGGTGACGGTGAACGGCCGGAAGTACGGCGTGGCGCAGGCCTCCTGCACGGCGCAGGCGCGGTCGTGGTCGGTGCAGGCCAGCACGGAGGCGGTCGGCCGCTCCAGGGCGATCTCGGCGGCCAGGTTCGGCCCGGTGAGCACCACGATCCGGTCGGGCTCGATCTGGCCGACCCGGGCGATGACCTCGCTCATCCGCAGGCCGGTGCCGATCTCCACCCCCTTGGCCAGCGAGACGACCGGGACATCGGGCGGCAGGCTGTCCCGGAACACCCGCAGGTTCTCCCGCAGCGCCTGGCTCGGCACGGCCAGCACGACGGCGTCGACCCCGGCCAGGGCCTCGTCGAAGTCCGAGGTGGCGGAGAGGTTCTCGGGCAGGCTCACGCCGGGCAGGTAGTCCGCGTTGAGCCGGGTGTCGCGGATCGCGGTGGCCAGCGCGTCCCGGCGGGCCCACAGCGTGACCTCCCGGCCGGCGTCGGCCAGCACCTTGGCGAACGTGGTGCCCCAGGATCCGGCCCCGAGCACCGCCAGCCGCTTCAGGGACCCGGTCGTGGCGGTCACTTCTCCGGGGTTTCCGGCGCCGGCGCGTCGGCCGGGGCCGGCGCCGCGGCCTGCGCGGCCCGCTGCGCCAGCCGCGCCGCCTTCTTCTGGTCGTAGAACTCGGCCGGCGGGGTGACACCGCGCACCTCGCCCACCATGTCGCGCACGGCCGTCATGATCCGGAAGGACGCCGCCCGCACCGCCCGGGCATCGTGCGGGCCGGCCCGCAGGTCGTCCAGGTCGACCGGCTCGCCGAAGCGGGTGTGCACCACCTTGCGGGGCAACGGGTGGAAGCGGCGGCCCTGCCCGTAGGAAGTGTAGACGTGGTTCGAGCCCCAGTGGGCCACCGGGATCACCGGGAAGTCGCCGGACAGCGCGAGCGCCCCGACGCCCATCCGGGGCTTCATCGGCCACATGTCCGGGTCCCGGGTGACGGTGCCGTCGGGGTAGATCAGCACCACCTTGCCCCGGTTGAGGGCCGCGGTCGCCTTGTCCAGGCTCGACTGGCCCGCGCCCGCACCCGCCCGGTCGACCGGGATCTGCTCGGTGTTGGCCAGCGCGTTGCCCAGGACCGGCACCTTCCACAGCGAGGCCTTGGCCATGAACCGCGGGATCCGGCCGATCTTGCGCACCGCGACGGAGTCGAACAGCGGATCCAGGTGCGAGATGTGGTTGGCCACGAGCAGGTAACCCCCGCGGCGCCGGGCGTGCTCGGCCCCGGACACGCGCTCCCGGCCGAGCAGGAACGCCAGCGGATACATGACGACCTGGCAGAAGGTCAGCCAGGCGTTGCCCTTCTCGTGCACGGGACTGCGGGCCACCTTCAAGCTCCTTCGCGCCGACGACGACCGTCACCCTATCGCCCGGACCCCGGCCGAACCGGTCGCGTCGTGACGCACTGTTCACCTCGGATGTGGCGTCCGCCGCGTCGCGGACGGGACAATGGCGCGGTGACCGCGAGCGAAGCCACCCCATCGACGACCGACCGCAACGGACGGGCGCCCGCCCGCGCCACGACCAGGACCCGGCGGGCCCGCTCGACGGCGGGGGCGGCCGCCGATGCGGCCGCGGCCGCCGCCGCCGAGGCCGCCGATCCCACCGTGGAGACGCTGGTCGAGCCGTTCCACGGCGGGCCGTCCGAGGTCGCGCTGGACAGCGCGGTGGTGGCCGAGATCGAGGAGGACCCGCTGCCGGACGACCGGTTCTCCAACCGCGAGCTGTCCTGGCTGGACTTCAACGCGCGGGTGCTGGCCCTGGCCCAGGATCCGGGCCAGAAGCTGCTCGAGCGGGCCAAGTTCCTGGCCATCTTCGCCTCGAACCTCGACGAGTTCTACATGGTGCGCGTCGCCGGCCTGAAACGGCGCCGGGACATGGGCCTGTCGGTCACCAGTGCGGACGGCCTGACCGCATCCGAGCAGCTGGCGCTGATCTCGGCCCGGACCCGGGAGCTGCAGGAGCAGCAGGGCCGGTGCTTCGTCGACGAGGTGCGCCCGGCGCTGGCGGAGGCGGGCATCCGGATCGTGAAGTGGAGCGAGGTCGACGCGCAGGACCGCGCCCGGCTGGGCGAGTACTTCACGGCGCAGATCTTCCCGGTGCTGACGCCGCTGGCGGTCGACCCGGCGCACCCGTTCCCCTACATCTCCGGCCTGAGCCTGAGCCTGGCCGTCGTCGTCCGGAACCCGGAGAGCGGCGCGGAGCGGTTCGCCCGGGTCAAGGTGCCGCCCAACGTCGACCGGTTCGTCCAGGTCCGGCGGGGCGTCTACGACTACCTGCCGCTCGAGGAGCTGATCGCCGCCCACCTGGGCCAGCTGTTCCCGGGCATGGACGTGGTGGAGCACCAGGAGTTCCGGCTCACCCGCAACGCCGATCTCGAGGTCGAGGAGGACCGGGACGAGGACCTGCTGCAGGCGTTGGAGCGGGAGCTGGCCCGGCGCCGGTTCGGCCCGCCGGTGCGCCTGGAGGTCACCAACACGATCAGCGAGCGGGTGCTCACCTGGCTGCTGACCGAACTGGACGTCGACCCGGCCGACGCCGTCGAGGTGCCGGGACTGCTGGACCTGTCGAGCCTCTGGCAGATCTACGGCGCGGACAAGCCGACCCTCAAGGACGCCCCGTTCGTGCCCGCGACGAATCCGGCCTTCGCCGAGGGCGAGACGCCCAAGAGCGTGTTCTCGACGCTGCGCGACGGCGACGTGCTGCTGCACCACCCGTACGAGTCGTTCGCCACCACGGTGCAGCGGTTCATCGAGCAGGCGGCCGCCGATCCGCGGGTGCTGGCGATCAAGCAGACCCTCTACCGCACCTCCGGCGACTCCCCCATCGTGGACGCCCTGATCGCCGCGGCCGAGGCCGGCAAGCAGGTCGTCGCGCTGGTGGAGCTCAAGGCGCGGTTCGACGAGCAGGCCAACATCTCCTGGGCCAAGGCGCTGGAACGCGCCGGCGTGCACGTGGTCTACGGCCTGGTCGGGCTCAAGACGCACTGCAAGACCGCCCTGGTGATCCGCCAGGAGGGCAAGACCCTGCAGCGGTACTGCCACCTGGGCACCGGCAACTACAACCCCAAGACCGCGCGCATCTACGAGGATCTCGGGTTGCTGACGGCCGACCCGGACATCGGCGCCGACCTGACCGACCTGTTCAACGTGCTCACCGGGTACTCCCGGCAGACCGAGTACCGGAACCTGTTGGTGGCACCGCATTCGATCCGTCGGGGGGTCATCACCCGGATCGAGCGCGAGATCGAGCATCAGAAGGCGGGTCGCGGTGGACTCGTTCGGCTGAAGATGAACTCGATCGTGGACGAACGGGTCATCGATGCGTTGTACCGGGCCTCCCGCGCCGGGGTGACCGTCGACGTGACGGTCCGGGGCATCTGCGCGCTGCGGGCCGGGGTGCCGGGGCTGTCCGAGAACATCACCGTGCGCTCGATCGTCGGCCGCTTCCTGGAGCATTCGCGGATCTTCTACTTCCGCAACGGCGCCCAGCCGGTGGAGGGCGGCGGCACCAGCGAGGAGTACTGGATCGGCAGCGCGGACATGATGCACCGCAACCTCGACCGGCGGGTGGAGGCCCTGGTCCAGGTCAAGGCCAAGGGCGCGACCGAACGGATGGCCCGGCTGTTCGAGTTGCTCACCGCACCCGACACCCGCTGCTGGCTGCTGGGTCCGGACGGCTGGACCCAGTCACCGGTCGACGGTCCGGGGGTGGACGTGCAGGAAGTGCTGTTGCGCGGCCCGGTGCCCCGTGGCGACTGAGCAGCCGGCGCTCATCCGGGCGGCGGGCGCCGTGCTCTGGCGCCCGTCCCGGCGGGACGGCCTCAAGGTCGCCCTGGTGCACCGGCCTCGCTACGACGACTGGTCGTTGCCCAAGGGCAAGGCCGAGCACGGCGAGGTGGTGCAGGTGACCGCGGCCCGGGAGGTGCAGGAGGAGACCGGTTTCCGGGCGGCGATCGGCCGGTCGTTGACTACCGTCTCGTACACCACCAGCGCCGGGCCCAAGACGGTTCAGTACTTCGCGGCCCGGCGCATGTCCGGCTTCTTCACCGCGAACAAGGAGGTCGACAAGCTCGAGTGGCTGCCCGTGGCCCGGGCCGAGGCGCGGATGAGCTACGAGTTCGACCGCGCGGTGCTGGCCACGTTCGTGCTGGAACCGGCGGTGCAGCAAGGGGTGCTGCTGGTCCGGCACGCGCGAGCCGGTCAGCGGGAGGACTGGTCCGGCGACGATGCGCGACGCCCGCTCGACGCCAAGGGCCGCCGGCAGGCGGCCGCGCTGATCGGCGAGCTGAGCGTCTTCGCACCGATGACGGTGCACAGCGCGCCGCTGGAACGGTGCCGGGCCACCGTCGGCCCGCTGGCCGAGAAGCTGGGCACCGCCGTGGTCGACGAGCGCGCGCTGGCCGAGGAGTCCTACCGGGACGATCCGGCCGCGGCCCGCCGCCGGATCGTCGACCTGGCCGGCGCCCAGGAACCCGGGGCCACCACCGTGGTCTGCAGCCAGGGTGGCGTGATCCCGGGCGTGGTCAAGTCGCTCGCCGCCCGGGACGAGGTGCCGGTCGCCGGCGTCAGCACGCCCAAGGCGGCGTACTGGTTCCTCTCGTTCGACGGCCGGCGGCTCGTGCAGGCCGATCCGTATCCGGCCCCGGTGGTCTGAGCCGGACCCGGACACGCGTCGGCCCCGGTGGCGGCGGTCGGAACCGCCCCCACCGGGGCCGAGATGCGGTGACTCAGCTGGACGCCGGCGCGGCGGCCGCCTTGCTGGAGGCCCGGCGCGCCGGAGCCTTGGCCGCGGTCGTCTTGGCGGCGGCCGTCTTCGGCGCGGCCGCGGTCTTGGCCGCGGTCGCCCGGGTCCGGGTCGTGGTGGCCTTGGGTGCGGCGGCGGTCTTGGCCGCGGTGGACCGTGACCGGGTCGTCGTCGCGGGCGCCTTGGCCTCGGCGGCCGGCGCGGCCGCCTTCGTGGCCCGGGTCCGGGTGGTGGTGGCGGCCGGCTTCGCGGCCGCCGCCC
>NZ_JBMDXT010000565.1:0-11921 GCF_048594475.1 Nakamurella sp.
CGGCCCGGCCCCGGTCCGGCGATCGTCGCGGCCCTGGTCCGGGTGGTCCCGGGCGTCGCGGCCGGGCCCGCTCACCGGGCCACCGTCAGCGGCCGCAGCGCCGACCCGGCCGGGTCGACCGGCCGGATCCGGCCCTGCCCGTCGGCCAGACCGACCGCGTCGAGCCAGGCCTGGAACTCCGGCGCGGGGCGCAGGCCGAGCAGGGCGCGGGCGGCGAGCACGTCGTGGAAGGCCAGACTCTGGTAGCCGAGCATGACGTCGTCGGCCCCCGGAACGGCGATGACGAACGCCACCCCGGCCGCGGCGAGCAGCACCAGCAGGCTGTCCATGTCGTCCTGGTCGGCCTCGGCGTGGTTGGTGTAGCAGACGTCGACGCCCATCGGCAGGCCGAGCAGCTTGCCGCAGAAGTAGTCCTCCAGGCCCGCCCGGATGATCTGCTTGCCGTCGTACAGGTACTCCGGGCCGATGAATCCGACGACCGTGTTCACCAGCAGCGGGTCGAACGCCCGGGCGACGCCGTAGGCCCGGGCCTCGAGCGTCTGCTGGTCGACCGGCCGGCCGCCGGTGCCCAGGTGGGCGCCGGCCGACAGGGCCGAGCCCTGGCCGGTTTCGAAGTACATGACGTTCTCGCCCACGGTGCCGCGCCGCAGCGCCAGGGCGGCCGCCCGGGCGTCGGCCAGCATCTCCAGCTCCACCCCGAACGAAGCGTTGCCGCCCTGGGTGCCGGCGATCGACTGGAACACCAGGTCGACCGGGGCGCCGCGGCCGATCAGGTCGATGGTCGTGGTGACGTGGGTGAGCACGCAGGACTGGGTGGGGATGTCGAAGCGGACGCGGATGTCGTCCAGCAGGTGCAGTAGCTCGGTGACCGCGGCCGGCGAGTCGGTGGCCGGGTTGATGCCGATGACCGCGTCCCCGGAGCCGAGCAGCAGCCCGTCCAGCACCGCCGCGGCGACCCCGCGGGCGTCGTCGGTGGGATGGTTGGGCTGCAGCCGGGTGGCCAGCCGGCCGGGCAACCCGATCGTGCTGCGGAACCCGGTGGTCACCCGTGCCGCCTTGGCCACCGTCATAAGGTCGGCGTTCCGCAGGAGCTTGCTCCCCGCGGCGACCACCTCCGGGGTCAGCCCGCCGGCGCGCCCGGCGCGCTCGCCGGCGGCGCCCGGGCCGGCGGCGATCGACAGCAGCCGGTCCCGGAACTCGCCGACCGTCAGGGCCGCGATCGGCGCGAACGCGGCCCGGTCGTGCCGGTCCAGGATCAGCCGGGTCACGTCGTCGGTCTCGTACGGACACACCGGCTGCTCGAGGAAGGTGGTCAGCTCGACGTCGGCCAACACCCACTGGGCCGCGGCCCGCTCGGCATCACTGTGGGCCGCGCATCCGGCCAGCTCGTCGCCCGACCGCTGCGGGGTGGCCCGGGCGAGCAGGTCGACCAGGCCGGCGAACTCGTAGTGGTGGCCGGCCAAGGTCTGCCGGTAGATCGTCACGCCGTCTGCCCTCCCGGATTCCAGCAGTGGTCGCCGGCCCGCCGCCGGCGCCGGTGGGTGCCGGTGGCGGAACCTTCACCATCATCCTGCGCCCGCGTCCGCACGGTGCGGGTGCCGTCACCCGGGTGCGGGGCGGACCGCCAGCGTGCGCGCCCGGGCCGGGTGCGGCAGGTTCGACCGATGGATTCCCCCGAGCGCCACGTCGCGGCCCGGATCGACGACGTCGTCAACGCGGTCCGCAACCGGCTGTTCCGGCGGCGCGGCTGGGCGCCACGGATCGTGCCGTACACCGGGTACGGCTCGACCCGCCGGCTGCGGGTGCTGGCCCGCATCCTGCTCGCCCCGCCGGCGGGCCCGCCCGAGAACACGCGCACCGCCGAGGCCCGGCAGCGCGCCACCCGGGGCTGGCGCCGGTTCCAGACCACCCCGGTGCCGGACGCCCGGGTGCGCGGCCTCGGCGACGGGCGCCCCCCTCACCTGGGCGGCCACCGCCGCGGCTACGTCGACGCGGTGATCGACGCCCCGCCCGGCGCGGCGTTCGCCCCGGGGTGGCGCGAGCTGCCGATCGAGGTGGACCACGGCCGGCCGGGCGAGCTACGGGTGCTGGTCGTCGCGGACGGGCCCACGGTCGGCATGGTGAGCGACATCGACGACACGGCGATGATCACCCACCTGCCGCGGCCGCTGCTGGCCGCCTGGAACACGCTCGTACTGCGCGAGTCGGCGCGGGTGGCGGTGCGGGGGATGGCCACGCTGTACCGGACCGTGCTGGCCGAGCATCCCGGCGCACCGGTCGTCTACCTGTCGACCGGGGCGTGGAACGTGGCCCCGACGCTGACCCGTTTCCTGGCCCGGCACGGGTTCCCGGACGGGCCGCTGCTGCTCACCGACTGGGGTCCGACGAACACCGGGTGGGTGCGGTCGGGCCGCCGGCACAAGGAGGCGTCGCTACGCCGGCTGGCGCAGGACCTGCCCGACGTCCGCTGGCTGCTCGTCGGCGACGACGGGCAGCACGACCCGGAGATCTACGACGGGTTCGCCGTGGAGCGCCCGGACCGGGTGCTGGGGATCGCCATCCGCCGGCTCACCGCCACCCAGCAGGCGCTGACGACGACCCCGACGGTGCACCGGCCGACCGCGGCGCCGGTGCCGGTGGTGGCGGCGCGGGACGGGGACGGGCTGGCCGACCGGCTCCGCACGGTCGGGCTCCTGCGACATCGACCGCCGCTCGCCCGGTCCCGCCGATTCGGCGCCACCCCTTAGAGCGTGACGGTGCCCCGGACCACGGTGGTGCAGGCCCCGCCGACCCAGACGGCCGGGCCGTCCGCCTCGATGTGGACGACCCCGGCCCGGCTCAGCCGAGCGCCCTGGGTCGCGGTGTAGGCCGTCGGGGCCTGGCCGGTGCGGATCAGCCACTGGGCGACGGAGGCGTTGAGGCTGCCGGTGACCGGGTCCTCGGCGACGCCGACGCCGACCGCGAAGCCGCGAATCTCGTACCGGTGCGGTGACCCGGCCGGGTGATCGCCGATGACCCCGACCATCAGGTCCGGGCGGGTGCCGAAGTCGGGCTCCAGCGCCAGGACCCGGTCGGCGGAGGCGAGCCGGACGGCGAGCCAGCCGGGGCCGTTGTCCACCCACTGGTGGTCGAGGATCTCCGCCCGCTCGACGCCCAGGCAGTGGGCGACCGGCGCCAGCAGCTCCTCCTCGACCGGGCCGGTCCGCACCGTGGGCGGAGCGGCGAACGCGACCCGCCCGCCGGTCACCCGCAGCTCGACGAGGCCGGCGGCGCAGTCCTGGATCACCCGCCCGGCCGTGCGCGGTGTCCCGCCGTGCTCGAGCCAGGCGTGGACCGACCCGAGCGTCGGGTGCCCGGCGAACGGCAGCTCGCGCTCGGGGGTGAACACCCGCCACCGGTAGTCGGCGTCCGGACCGCCGGGGAACAGGAACGTCGTCTCGGACAGGTTGGTCCAGCGGGCGAAGGCGGCCATCGTCTCGTCGGCCAGGCCCGTGGCGTCCAGCACCACGGCCACCGGGTTGCCCCGCAGCGGCTCCTCGCTGAACACGTCGACCTGGGCGAAGGCGCGGACGCGGGGCGTGGTCATCCGGGCAGTCCATCACGGGCCGGCCGTCCGGCACAGCGCGCCCCGGGTGCCGGCCGCCCGCCGACGTTCGACCGGCTCGGGTCGGGCTCGGGCTCGGGGCGGATGGAAGAGGTCCGGGCCGGGGTGGGTGTGCGGATGGTCGGTGGGGCCGGCGGATGGTCCGCGGTCGAACGCGGCCGCCGCCGGCGGCCCTGACGATGGTTCGCAGAGCCGAGTCGAGCCGAACGGCGTCGACGCCGCACGAGCCGTGGGACGGGCGGGCCGGATCAGCCGGCCGGGGGTGTGACCGCCGGTTCGCGGGCCTGACGGCGAGCCGCGGCGGCGCCGGCCAGCACGGTGACGCCGATGGTGATGAGGGCGCCGAGGATCATGGCCGGCGCCTCACCCGGACCCAGCAGTCCGAGTTGCGTGGCGAGCGTGGCCGCGGCGACCGGCACGCCCATCTGCGCGCAGGACAGCGCCGCCATCGACACCGGTTGACCGGTCGGCACACCGGCCAGGTGCACGATCGGCGCCCCCACGCCGAGCAGCACGCCGAGCAGGATCAGGCCCGGGCGCTCGCCGAGGTCGCGGACAGCCAGCGAGGCGCCGAGCCAGACGAAGAACAGCGGCGCGAAGAAGCCGTCGCTGATCGCGAACAGCTGGCGGGCCAGCCGGCGGGGTTCGCCGATCGCGGCCACCGCCAGACCGAGCGCGAACCCGGCCAGCATGATCGACACGTGCGACCAGGTCGCCACGGCGGCCAGCGCGAACAGGGCGAGCAGGCTCAGCCGCAGCTCGAGCGCGAACTTGCGGTCCTCGGAGATCCGGTGCACGCGACGCCGCAGCCCCGACCGTTCGCCCCACCACAGCAGCGCGAAGACCACGATCGCGAAGGCGACGACGGCCAGCGCGCCGATCGCCGCCCGGCCGGCCCGGGCCGGGTCGATGACCAGGGGCAGGGCCACGATGCAGGCGGCATCGGCCACCGCCACCTGGGGCAGCAGCTGCAGCACGGGCGGGCCGGTGAGCCCGAGCGAGTCGACGATCGGCAGCACGATGGCCGCCGACGAGGAGGCCATCAGCACGGCGTAGATCGCGCCGTTGCCGGTGCCGAACAGGGCGGCCAGCCCCAGGCCGGCCGCTGTCGCGACGATCCCGACCAGCACGGCGCGGGCCAGGCCGAGCCCGATGCCCTGGCGCAGCCGCGGATCGCGGATCGGCACGTGCGAGCCGGCGACGAACATGACCAGGGCGAACCCGATGTCGGCCAGGAAGGTGAAGGTGGGGTCGGTGGTGTCCAGCAGCTGTAGCCCGGTGCGGCCCAGCAGCACGCCGGCCAGCAGGGCCCCGACCACCACCGGGACGTGCCAGCTGCGGCGGGCGGCGAGCAGCGGGCCGAGCAGCCCGGCGGCGACGATGAGCGCCAGCGTGCCGAAGTCCACGCCCGTCCTCCCGTCCCGCGCCCGGACCCGTCCCGCGCCCGGACCCTCCCGACCCGCCGGGAGCGGCCCGGGCGGTCACGGTCGTACCGGGCGCCGCGCCACTTGATCGGCGACGATAGTCGGCGTGGAAATCGCGGCTGCGCTCGACTTCGTCCGGACCCATGACCGCACGGTGCTGTCGACCCGGCGTCGTGACGGCAGCCCCCAGATGTCGGCGGTCAACGCCGGCGTCGTGGGCGGCCGGATCTGCATCTCCAGCCGATCCATGCTGGCCAAGGTGCGCAACATCCGTCGGGACCCCGTGGTGTCGCTGCTGGTGCTCCGGGAGGAGTTCTACGGCGGCTGGGTGCAGGTCGACGGCACCGCCGAGATCGTCGAGCAGCCGGCCGCCCTGGAGCTGCTGGACGAGGTGTACCGGGCGATCCGCGGCGAGCACCCGGACTGGGCGGACTACCGGGCGGCCATGGTCCGCGACGAGCGGGTCGTCATCGCGGTCACCCCCACCCGGGCCGTCCAGGGCTGAGCCCCGGCGTCAGCGGCGGCTGCGGCCGGCCCCGGTGATCAGGTTGATGATCAGCAGCAGGCCGACCGCGCCCAGACAGGCGACGCCGAAGCTGGCCCAGTCCCAGTCGAACCGCCAGGCCCGGCCGGTGGATGCCTGGTAGATGAAGCCGGCCAGCACCGCACCCAGGATGCCGACCAGGATGTTGATGAAGCAGCCCCGCTTGTCGCCGACCACCAGGGAGGCGATCCAGCCGGCCAGGGCGCCGAAGATGATCCAGGAGAACCAGCCCATCACTGCTCCTGCGGGGCCGACGGGGCCTCGGCCGGTGGGGCCAGCGCGCTGACCCGGGCCAGCGCCTCGGCCGGGTCGGCCCCGCTTCCGACGGCGATGCCGACGAGGTAGCAGGTCAGCGGCCCGGCGATCCGCGCCACGCCGTGCGCCACGTCCCGGGTCAGGTCGAGCAGCGCGTCGCGGCGCTCGGGCGGGATCGCGTCCGCCGGCAGGTCCAGGGCGGCCCCGGCCCGGGTGATCCAGTCGTCGAGGGTGCTCATGGTGCCGACGGTATCCGGCCGCGCCGGTCCCGGTGATCAGGGATCACCCTGGTTCAGCGGGCGCCCGCCTGCTCGTCCCGGGGCGGGTGCGCGCGCAACGAGCCGGGATGGGCCTTGAGCGTCGGGTCCTGCCGGGTCCTGACCAGCGAGGCCACCGTGGTCACCGTCAGGACGACGACGATGACGATCAGCGACACCGCGGTGGACACCGTCGGCACGCCCGGCCAGATGCCGTGCGCCCAGTGCAGCACCAGCTTGACCCCGATGAACGCCAGGATGACCGCCAACCCGGTCGACAGGTAGATCAGGCGGTCGAGCAGGCCCTTGACGAGGAAGAACAGCGCCCGCAGCCCGAGCAGCGCGAAGGCGTTGGCGACGAACACGATGTACGGCTCGGCGGTCACGCCGAACACCGCCGGGATGGAGTCGAGGGCGAACAGCAGATCGGTGCTGCCGATCGCGATCAGCACGATGAACAGCGGGGTGGCCACCTTCCGGCCGTCCAGCCGGGTGAACAGCCGCCCGCCGTCGTACTCGGTGCTCACCGGGATGACCCTGCGGGTCAGCTTGACCAGGCCGTTCTCCTGCACGTCCGGGTCCTGGTCGCGGTGCCGGTACAGCTGGATCGCGGTGAAGATCAGCAGCAGGCCGAACAGCAGGAACATGACGGCGAACAGGTCGAGCAGCGCGGCGCCGACGACGATGAACACGGCCCGCAGGATCAGCGCAATGATGATGCCGAACGTGAGCACCTTGTGCTGGTGGGCCTCGGGCACCGCGAACGTCGTCATGATGATGACGAAGACGAAGAGGTTGTCGACCGACAGGCTCTTCTCGACGATGTAGCCGGCGAAGTACTGCGCGCCGAAGTCGGCCCCCGCGTACCACATGAACGCCAGGCCGAACCCGACCGCGATCAGGATGTAGAACACCGACCAGCCGACCGCCTCCCGGAACCCGACCGCGTGCGGCCGGGCCGCGGCCAGGATCAGGTCGAAGGCGAGCAGGCCGACGATCACCACGACGGTGATCACCCACCACAGAGTGCTGATCTCGAGCACGGCGACGCTCCGCAGTCGGGGACCTGGGTCCGGGGTCGGGGTGCCCGATCAACCTCCGCGACCGGCGATCAGTTCCCCGGTCCGTCGACGTGCCCGTCGCGGATGACGTGCTGCAGCGTCTCGTAGGCGTTGTAGGTCGGGCGGCCCAGCGAACGGTAGGTGCGGGCGGCCCGCTTGAGGTAGGTGTCGACGGTCGAGGTGGCCGCCGGCGGGTCCATCAGCCGGCCGATGTCGGCCCGGCCGATGCCCTGCGCCAGCAGCTCGAACACCTGGATCTCCCGGGGCGCCAGGTGCCCGATCAGGTCGTCGTCGGTGAGCAGGGCATGGGCCAGCCGGCTGGACACGGCGAGCTCGCCGGTGCGGGCCACCCGCAGGGCGTCGATCAGCAGGTGCTCGGGATCGGACTTGAGCACCAGCCCGACCGCGCCGGCCGCGATCGCCCGGCGCACCGGGACGGGCCGCTCCTCGGCGGTCAGGATGAGCACCTGCGGGCCGGCCTCCCGGATGGCCCGCACGTTCGCCGACGGGTCGGCCTCGGCCGCGGCCCCGCCCAGGTCCAGGTCGAGCAGGACGACGTCGGCCGTCCCGCCGCCGCCGGCCAGCAGGTCCGCCACGCTCGTCGCGGTGCAGATCGGCTCGATCCACGGCGCGTACTCGCGGACCGTCCACAGGATGCCCTTGAGGACGAAGGGGTGGTCGTCGACCGCGGCCAGCCGCAGCGGCGGATCGGATCCGGGCGGGTCGGTGCTCATGGCGGCCAGCCAATCCGGCCGGCGTCGGGCCGCCAAGTCCCCAGCTGTGGTGACACCACCGGCGCCCGCCGGTCCCGGCCGGGCCCCTGTCCCGACGTCAGGGGACATGACGTCGGGACGCGAACCGGCCACAGTGGGCGGGGGCGGCGGGGACACGGACCGGGGCGGCGGCGGTGCGCCGGGTCACACCGGGGGGTGGTGTCCCCGCCGCGTGCGGGTCAGGCGTGGTCGTGGTGGTGGCCCTGCAGATGGGCGTCCTCGTCGGTGTAGGTGTTGGTCCCGTCGCCGGGTCGCGACCACTCGGCGGGCTCCACCGGGTACCGCAGCACGCCGGGGTCGGGGGAGGTGCCGGGCCGGGTGACCGGTCCGCCCTGCTTGATCCGCTTCTTGGTGGCCAGCGCGCCCAGGGCCTCCAGGATGACCCGGTGCGCGTTGTTGACCGTGTTGTCGGCGTGGTCGTACGGCGGCGACACCTCGACCACGTCCATCGCCACCAGCGGCGTCTCCAGGGCGATCTGCCGCACCGCGCGGAGCAGGTCGGCCGGGTTCATCCCGCCCGGCTCGGGGGTGCCCGTGCCCGGCGCGAAGCCGGGGTCGAGCACGTCGATGTCGACCGACAGGTAGAGCCAGTCGCAGCCGTCGGCGGCCCGGGCGATGGCGTCGGCGATGACGGGTCGCATCCCGCGGTCCCACACGTCGTGCATCAGGTGCCAGGTCATCTCCTGCTCGCGCATCCAGTCGAAGACCTCCGGCGGCGGCCAGTAGCCGCGCAGCCCGACCTGGACGAAGTTGCGGCCGCGGATCGCGCCGGACTCGATCAGCCGGCGCATCGGCGTGCCGTGCGAGTGCAGGTGGCCCTCGATGGAGTCGGCGGTGTCGGCGTGCGCGTCGAAGTGCAGCAGCCCGACCTTGCCCCACCCGTACTTGCGGGCCACCGCGGTCGCGCACGGGTAGGTGATCGAGTGGTCGCCGCCGATGATCATCGGGAAGGCGTCGGCCCGCAGCACGTCGGTGACCTTGGCCTCGATGTTGCGCTGCGACCGGGCCGACTGCCCGTGCGGGCAGTAGGCGTTGCCGGCGTCCACCACGTCCAGCCACTCGAAGATGTCCAGGCCCAGGTCGAGGTGATAGGTCCCGGGGTCGTAGGCGTTGGACCGCACGTACTTCGGGCCGAAGCGGGCGCCCGGGCGGTAGGTCGTGTTGATGTCCATCGGCGCCCCGACGACGGCCACGTCCGGACGGCGCTGCGCCAGCTCCGCGGCCGTGGCCACCCAGTCGCGCGAGCTGAACGTGGGCAGGCCCTCGTTGTCGTTCTCGGATTCGCCGGGCCCGACCGGCTTGCTGCCGCCACTCATCGACATCCCTCTCGTCACCAATGATGTTGCACGCTCAACCACCTGCCGGGCCCGCGCGTCCTCACACCGTGAGCCCGACCAGCACGCCCTCATCTTCGACCACCACCCGGCTGCCCGCTGTCCGCGGGGAGGCCGGCGGGCGGGAGGGGCGGACCGACCGGGGGGCCACGCGCCCGCGGCGGCCGGTGCGCGGGCTCGTCGTGGCGGTGCTGGCGCTGCTCCTGGCCCTGGGCATCCTGTTCGCCCCGGACCTCCCGTCCTGGAACGGCGCCGGTGCGGCGTGGACGAGTTTCCTGCCCTGGACCGCGATCCCGATCGTGCTGCTGGGCGCGGCGGCGGTGATCCGGCGGAGCTGGTGGGCCGGCGCCGCGGTGCTGGTCGCGGCCATGGTCTGGGCGGTCACCTTCGTGCCCGCGCTGCTGCCCGCGCGCACCGCGGCCAGCGCCGATCTGCTCGTCGCCACCCAGAACATCGGGGCCGGCAACGCGGATCCGGCCGGAGCGGTGCGCGGGCTGCTGGGCACCGGGGCCGGGCTGGTCGCGGCGCAGGAGATCACCGCGGCCGCGGACGGCGCCGTCGCGAACCTGGACGCGGCCTACCCCGACCACGCGCGCGTCGGCACCGTCGGCCTGTGGTCGCAGTGGTCGATGGACGACCCCGAGCCGCTGGAGCTGGGCCTGAGCTGGGCGCGGGCGTTCCGCACCGTCGTGCACCATGTAGACGGCGACATCGCCGTCTACACCGTGCACCTGCCGTCCGTGCGACCCGGCGACACCGCGGCGCGGGACCGGGCGGTGACCGAGCTGGCGGCCCTGGTGCAGGCGGACCCGGCCGGCCGGGTACTCGTGCTGGGCGACCTGAACACGGCCACCACCGACCCGGCCCTGACCCCGTTGACCGACCGGCTCACCGACTCCCGGGAGCAGGTGGCCGGCGGCTTCGGCTTCACCTGGCCCGCCCCGTTCCCGCTCACCCGGCCCGACCACGTGCTCGCCCGCGGCCTGACGCCGGTCAGCGACCAGGTGCTGGCCGCCGGCGGCAGCGACCACCGGCTGGTGCTGGTCGGCCTGCGGGCCGGCTGAGCGACGGGCCGGCCCGCCGGGCGCGACCCCGCCGGGTTCCGTCAGCCGAGCAACCAGACCTCGATCTCGTCCCCGGCGTCGAGGTGGGTGACGTCCTCGGGCACGACCAGCATGCAGTCGGCCCCGGCCAGCCAGGCGAGCAGGTGCGACCCCGGGCCGCCCCAGGCCGCGACCGTGCCGCGCACGGCGTCCAGCTGGCCGCGCCGGAACTGACGCTTGCCGGCCGGCGAGTCGAGCGGGCCGCTCAGCGGGACCCGCACCGTCGGCCGGGTGATGTCCGGGTGCCCCATCGCCGCCCGGATGGCGGGCCGGAGGAACACCTCGAAGGAGACGTAGGAGCTGACCGGATTGCCCGGCAGCGTCACCATCGGCACGTCCCGGTAGCGGCCGGCCCCCTGCGGCATCCCGGGCTGCATGGCGACCTTGGCGAACTCCACGCCCTGACCGGTCAGTGCGTCCTTGACCACCTCGTACGCCCCGGCGGAGACGCCGCCGGAGGTGACGATCAGGTCCTGCCCGTCGCTCGCCCGGTCCAGGCCGGCCCGCAGGGCGGCAACGTCGTCGGCGACGAAGTGCTCGATGGTCGGCGCCGCGCCGGCCGCGGCCAGTGCGGCGGCCAGCATCGGCGCGTTCGACTCGTAGATCTGCCCGGGCGCCAGCGGCTGCCCGGGCGCCACCAGCTCGGTCCCGGTGGACAGCACCAGCACGCGCAGCGGGCGCCGCAGCGGCAGCGTGGCCAGGCCGAGGGCGGCGGCCACCCCGATCTGCGGCGCCCCGATGACCGTGCCGGCCGGGAGCACCACGTCACCCCGCCGCACGTCCTCGCCGACGGTCCGGATGTGCACGCCGGGCGCCGGCGCGCTGTCGATGCGCACCCGTTCCGCGCCGCCGTCGGTGCGCTCGACCTGGACGATCACGTCGGCGCCCGGCGGCAGCGGGGCGCCGGTCATGATGCGGGCCGCGGTGCCGGGGGTCAGCGGGGCGACGTCGGTCCGTCCGGCGGGGATGTCCTGCTCGACCGGCAGGGTGATCGGGAAGCCGGTCAGGTCCGCCTGCCGGACGGCGTAGCCGTCCATGGCCGAGTTGGCGAACGGGGGCAGATCCAGCGGCGCCCGCAGGTCCGCGGCGAGCACCCGGCCCCTGGCGTCGGACAGCGGGGTGGGCGCCACGGTGGTGGGACGGAGCAGATCGGCGATGACCTGGGCATGTTGTTCCACGGTGCGCATATGGCCCATCCTGCCCGACCTGGTGGATTGCATCCCGTCACCGAGAACCTCTGAGATATCACCCGTTTTCGGGGACGCGGGCACGGTGGGCTGGGGTACCGTCTGCTGGGCGCCGGGGCTGCCGCCGTGCCGGTTGGGGAGGATGCGAATGACTTCTGTGCAGTATTCACTTTGCAGCACGGCCGGACTGGACACCGTGACCGACACGCCGGACGGTGCCGCCGCCGCCCTGGTCCGGCATCTGTCGGAGGTCGGCCGGTACCGGCCCGTCGACTGGATGATCACCGGACCCGGCGATCGGGTGCACCACGGCCGGTTCGATCCGCCGCGGATCGGATCGCCCGCGGCCGCCGTCGCCGACCACGTCGACGCCGTCCAC
>NZ_JBMDXT010000566.1:0-9941 GCF_048594475.1 Nakamurella sp.
AAAGTGCCCCTATCCGGGCGTGGAAGGGGCACTTTCTGCACACTCGGACGGGCGGCTCGGCGGCTCGGACGGGCGGCTCGGACGGGCGGCTGGCGCCGGCGTCGGGGGCGCCCCACAGCGGGCCGGGCGGGGTCGCGACAATGTCCCAGGCGCGCTGCGAGCTCGCCGCCGAGGCCGCCTCGCCGGCGCCCCCTCGGGTGTCGATATGTGAGTAGCGATGAGGTGAACGTGGTCGACTCAGTCCGTGACTCCAGTGCCCCGACCGACGCCGGAGGCCCGGCCGGCGTCACGATCGAACGCGGCCGGGAGCGGCGCGTGATCGCCGGGTGGCCGCCGGCGGGCGTCCGATGACGGCGACCCCGGCCACGGAGCCGTCGAACGAGCTGTCCACCACCCTGTCCACGGTGCCGACCGACGGGCTCGCCGGCCTGGTCGGTCTGGCCGACCGGGCCGCGGCCCTGGTCCCCGAGTCGGGCCGGGCGGTCCTGGGGATCGTCGGTGCGCCGGGGTCGGGCAAGAGCACGCTGGCCGAGCAGTTGCTGGCGGCCCTACGGTCGAGCCACGGTCCGGACTGGGTGGCGCACGTGCCGATGGACGGCTACCACCTGGCGGACGCGCAGCTGCGCCGCCTCGGGTCGCTGGACCGCAAGGGGGCGCCGGACACCTTTGACGCGGACGGGTACACCCACCTGTTGGGGCGGGTGAAGGCGGATCCGGACTCGTGGATCTACGTCCCCGGCTTCGAGCGGGAGCTGGAACAGCCGCTGGCCGCCGCCCTGGTGGTGCCCCCGGCCGCGCGGCTGATCATCACGGAGGGCAACTACCTGTTGCTGGACACCCCGTCCTGGCGGGCGGCCCGGGATCGGTTGGACGAGGTCTGGTACGTCGCCACGGACCCGGGGCTGCGGCAGGAGCGGCTGGTGCAGCGGCACATCCAGTTCGGGAAGGCGCCGGACGCCGCCCGCCACTGGGTGCTGACCGTCGACGAGCCGAACGCCGTGCTCATCGACGAGGGCGCCGCCCGGGCGGATCTGGTCGTGGACAACGGACCGCACGGGTGCCAGCTCGCCGGGAGCTGACCGCCGGTCGGACCCCGCCCGTCGGCGCCGGTGCACCGCGGTCGGGCGGCCGGATGACGGGGTGCGTGGGCGGTGGTGCCGCCCGTACCCCTGACGCCGTCCGGCCCGTCCCGGGTCAGGGGTGCAGGTCGGCGTCCGGCTCGGTCCGCCGCCAGGAGTGCAGCGGCACCTCCAGGCCGGCCCGGGTCGGCGCGCAGACCAACGGGCCGGCCTGTGCGTCCAGCTCGGCGGCGAACGGCACCACCCGGACCAGCTGCAACGGTCCGCCGCTGAGCCCGGCCCGCACGGTGATCGCCGTTCCGTCCCGGCTCACCCGGACCGTGATCCGCCGACCGACCCAGTCCGGCACCGGGGCCAGCGACCAGTCCGACATGCCATGGGTGACCACCGCGCCGAGCTGGCAGCGGCCGTCGGCGAACTCGACCCCGGCCTTGATCCACCGTTCTGGGCCCACCCGGACGAACACGCCCGCCTGATCGAACTGCTCGCCGAACGCCGCGGTGAGCTCCACCTCCACCGCCGACCGGTCCGGGAAGGGCGCCAGCAGGGCGTGCTCGCTCTCGTGCACGAACCCGTACGAGGTGAGCCGCCAGGCGTCGCTGCCGGCGACCGCCGTCACCAGCAGGTCGCCGTCCTGCTCCCGGGTCGCAACCGGGGGATGCGTCCACCGGCCGTCCGACCAGGCCATCTCGGTCATGCGCGGGTCGTCCTCCTGCCGTCGTCCGGGGCGGGCCTCGGCGGGCGGGCGCGGGCTTCCCGCCCCGACCCGGTGCCGGCCGCCGACCCTACCGGCCGGCCGGACCCGGCGTCGGAATCGGCGACGAATCGGGCGCCCGATGCATCCGGGCAGGCGGGGTCGCCGGTACTGCAGATGCCGGAGCCCGACGGTGTGATTGCCCCACGTCGTGGGTACCGGAGCAGGGGCGCGACGGCAGAGCCCCGAGTCCACGACACCACGCGAGCCCGCTGCGCCGGAACAGGGCCGGACCAGGGCCGGAAAGAGATCGCCCCCATGTTGATGTCCCTCTCCCTGACCGATGCGCTCGCCCAGGTGCGGGACGCCCCGTTCCTGCTCGACGCGATCCGCTCGTCGGATGCCCTGACCGAGGCCGCCGGTCGCGACGGCGGGCCGGTCGCGGTCAAGCTCCTCGGCCGCGCGATCGAGGACACCGACGACCAGCTGACGGCGATCGCCGCCGTGCACGGCCTCGGCGCGGTGTTCGACGACGGCGCCGCGGCCCGCCTGTCCGGCCTGCTTTCGGACCCGCGGACGTTCCTGCGCGAGCATGCCGCCTGGGCCCTGGGGTCCCGCTCCCCGCGGCTGGACGCGATCGGTCGGCTGGTCGCCGGGGTGGCCGCGGGCGGCTTCGCCACCGTCATCAATCAGCGGGCCCTGCGCCGGTGGGCGCAACTCGCGCCCGACCACATCGCGCTGGCCCTGGAGGGCGCGCTGCTCTCGCGCGACGACGCCGCCGGCCGGGCCCGGCTGATCGACACCCTGGGCCTGGTGCCCGGCCCGATCTCGACCGCGGCCCTGCTGCGCATCGCGGCCGACGAACGCGAGCCGCTGCGCCCCCGGCAGGCGGCGGTGGCGGCACTGGGCGACCGGCCGGCCGACCCGGGGGTCGTCGAGCTGGTCACGCGGCTGGCCGCGGGGTCCGGTGAGCTGGCCGGGGTGGCCCGGCTGGCCGCGTTCGACCTGGCCGGTCCGACCGGCGAGCGGGTCGGTGGCGGTTCCGGTCTGGCCGTCGCGCAGATGTTCCTGCACGCCGACCTGGACCGCGAGCTCTCCCGGGCCGGGGCCGGGGACAACGGCGGCATTGCCACGATGCTGGTCCGGCTGGGCGACGCGCTGGCCGACGAACCGGGCATCGATCGGGTGCTGACCCTGTCCCGCGGGTCGGTCGAGGCGGCCGTCGCCGCGCTGGACGAGCCGGCCGAGGCGCACGTCCTGGCCCCGGTTCCGCTGCTATCCGAGCCGACCGACGCGGCGAACGCCTGGCCGCTGGCCGTCGCCGCCGAACGCGGGATCCGGCGGGCGTTGACCGCCCACGGCCGGGTGGACGTGCTGCACCTGCGGATGGCCGACGTGGGCAGCATGGCGGCCGCCGCGGTCGCCGCCCGGCTCGGCATCCCCACCGTGTTCACCCTCGCCCCCGACCCGCACGCCGTCATCCACGCCCTGGACATGACCGGGGCGCTGACCCGGGGCACCTTCGGCACCGTCGACGAGCGCGAGCACTACTGGTTCCGCACCGACCTGGTCGCCCGGCTCGCCGCCGGCGCGCAGCACCGCGTCCTGTTCCCCCGGCCGAACCTGCGCTCGCAGCTGCGGGACCTGCTCGGCCTGGACATCGACGGCGACCTCCAGGACGGCGTCGACGGTGATCCCGAGCGGTCCGCCGGGACGCCCGGACCCGGCCAGGGGGGCTACTCGGTGGTGCCCGAGGGCATCGACATCACGGTGGCCGCGCGCGCTCTGGACGACGTCCGCGCCGCTGCCCACCCCGCCCTGACCGAGCTGGCCGAGCTGGTCGCCGCCCTCCCCGAGCACCGCCGCGGGCTGCCGCTGGCGGTCAGCGTCGGCCGGCTGCACCGGGTCAAGGGGATGGCCACCGTGGTCGAGGCGTGGGCGTCGGACCCGACGCTCCCGCAGCGGTGCAACCTGCTCATCGTCGGCGGCGATCTGGCCGAGCCGTCCGTCGACGAGCGGGAGCAGTTGGGCCTGATCGCCGGCGTCGTCGATCGCCATCCGGCGGCGGCCGGCGGGCTCCTGCTGCCCGGGCATCGGCCCAACGACGTCGTGGCCCGCTGGATGGCGGCCGCGCACCTGGGTCTGCCCGGCGTGATCGCCCCGGGCGGCGCCTACGTGTGCGGCAGCCTGAAGGAGGAGTTCGGTCTGGCCCTGGTGGAGGCCATGGCGATCGGGCTGCCGGTCGTCGCGCCGGACCACGGCGGGCCGGCCACCTACATCGAGGACGGTGTCACCGGGTTCCTGGTCGACACGCGGTCGCCGCGCGCGGTGGCCGACGGGCTGGCCTGCGCGCTGGAGCTGACCGGCCGGCCCGGCGCCGCGCAGCGGGCGGCCCAGGCGCGGGAGATGGTGCACGAGCGGTTCACCCTGACCGTGATGGCCCGGACCCTGTCCGGGGTGTACGCGGGCGTCGGCGCGCCGGTGGCCGGGTGATCGGGGCATGACGCTGCTGGTGATCAGCCCGGACTACGCCTCCCACCTGTTGCCCCTGGCCACCCTGGCCACCGCCTGGCGCGACGCCGGGGAGCGGGTGGTCGTGGCCAGCGGGCCGGCAACCGCGGCGGTGACCGCCGAGTTCGGGTTCGAACGCGTCGATCTGCGGCTCGGGCGCGGCTCGAATCCCGGCGTCATCCGCGCGCAGGAGCAGGTCGCCGGGGAGGACGAGGCCCTGCGGGGCTTCTTCGCGGCGACCCGGCACGGGATGGTGCCGACGCTGCAGTACCAGGCCGATGCCCGGCGCAACGACCTGCTCTGGGAGCCCGTGGCCACGGCGCGGCGGGTCCTGGCCGTCGTCGACGAGGTGCGACCGGACCACGTCGTCGTCGACCACCTGGCGTTCAGCGCCCGGCTCGCCCTGCTGGCCGGCGCCGTCCCGCACGCCGACGTGGTGCTCGGTCATCCCAGCGCGCTGCCGGTCGGAACCGAGGTCTACGGCTACCCACCGGCCTGGCCGGCGGCCTTCACCCCGGACCCGGACGAGCTGGCCGCCCTGCACCGGCGCTGCGACCAGGTGCGGAACGCGTTCACCGCCGAATGGAACGCGGCGTTGGCCGAGCTGGCACCCGGGCTGAGCCCGTCCGCCGACGCGTTCGCCGAGCACGGCGAGCAGGTGCTCCTGAACTATCCGTCCGCGCTGCACGATCCGGCCCGCACGGCGCTGCTGCCGCCGCACGCGTTCCTGGGCTCCGCGGTGCGGGAGCAGGCGGCGCCGCCGGACATCGCCGCCTGGCTGGCGGCCGACCCCGGGACGCCGCTGGTCTACGTCAGCTTCGGCAGCTTCCTGTCCGTGCGGGCCGACGTGCTGGCCCGGGTGGCCGAGGCGCTGCGCAGCCGGCCGGTGCGGGTCGCCCTGGCGATCGGGTCGGCCGACCGGTCCGAGCTCGGCGAGCTGCCCGACGGGTGGCTGGTCCGTGAGTTCCTGCCCCAGGTCGCGCTGCTCGAGCACGCCGCGGTGACCGTCACGCACGGCGGGAACAACAGCGTCACCGAGGCCCTGACCGCCGGGGTCCCCATGCTGGTGCTGCCGTTCTCCACCGACCAGTTCGCCGGGGCGGCGGCGGCCGTGGACGCCGGGGTCGGGCTGGCCCTGGACCCGAACGCGGCGTCGCCCGCGCAGCTGGGACTCGCGATCGATGAGCTGCTGGACGGTCCGTGCGCCGGTGCCGCGGCGGCCCTGGGGTCGGCCCTGCGGGCCCGGCCGGGGCGGGACGTCGCCTTCGCCGCGATCGCGGGCGGGGCGGTGCCGGTTCGCAGCTGACGTGGGGTCGTCGGGGTGGGGGGCCGAGATTCGGCCGGGCTGTGCCGGGTGGGCGTTGCGCGGTGTGCGGGGGCGCGGTGGTCCAGGGGCTCATCGGGGTGTCCCGCGGAGATCCGGCCGGGCTGAGGCCGTCCGACGGTCCGCGCCCTGGCTTCGTGAACCGGCGCCTGCCGTGCCGGGGCGCCGATCGTGATCGGGAAGGATGGTCGGCGTGAACGAGACGGACAGTCCGCCGGCCGGGGCGCAGGCGGAGCAGCGGGCCCGATGGCGCCGGATCCTCGTGATGCTGGGCAAGATCGCGCTGGTCGTGGGCGGCATCTACCTGGCCGTGCAGGCGCTGCGCGCGGTCGACTGGAGCCAGGTCGGCGACGCGCTGGGCCGGCTCACCTGGTGGGAGATCGGCGTGATCGGGCTGCTGATCGCCGTTCGGCAGACCGTCAACGCGGGCACCCTGCCGATCCTGGTTCCCGGGCTGTCGCTGCCGCACGCGCTGCAGACCGCGCTGTCCGGCACGTTGATCCAGACGTTCACCCCGCCGCCGGCGGACACGGTGCTGCGGCTGTCGATGCTCAAGTCCTTCGGTGTGGAGACCACCCGCGGCGCGGCCGCGCTGGTGCTGGACACCATCGTGTTCTACCTGGCCCGCTTCGTCGCGCCGCTGATCGGCCTGGTGCTGACCCTGTTCGTGCTGCCGCTGGAGGGCATCCAGATCTGGATGGCCGTCGGTGGTCTCGCCGCGGCCGGGCTGCTGGTCTGGGCCATGGTGATGATCTCCAAGGGTGAGACGGCGGCCGGCAACGTGGGTCGCGTCGCCGCGCGGGTGGTCAAGCGGCTGCGGCCGACCGTCGACCCCGAGGCCTGGGCCGCGGCGGTGGTGCGGTTCCAGAAGGAGTCGTCGTCCGGCATCGTCTCGCGGATGGCCCGGGCGACCCCCACGATGCTCGGCTTCATCCTGGTCGACGCGATCGTGGTGATCGTCTGCCTGCGGTTCGTCGGCATCCCCGGCGAGTACGTCGGGTACCTGGCCGTGCTCGCGGCGATGTTCACCCTCTACCCGCTGACGATCTTCCCGTTCGCGGGCCTGGGCGTGCTCGACGCCAGCCTGATCGTGCTGATCAACGCCGAGGGCGTGGCCGACCCGGCGGATCTGGTGGCCGCCCTGGTCATCTGGCGCGCGGCGACGCTGTTGCTGCCCCTGCTGCCGGGCCTGGTGACGCTGGGGCTGTGGCGCCGGCGGCCGGCGGCCAGCGCCGGCGATCCCGCTCAGACGGAGATGTAGGCGCTCATGGTGTGGCTCGCGCCGGGCGCGAGGGTGACGGCGTCGGCCTTGGCGTTGGCGGTCTCGACGCAGACCATCGAGGTCCATTCGTCGTCGCCGAAGTCGCCCATGGCGGCGGCCTTGGCGGTCCACGGGTTCCAGACGATGGCGCTGTCCGACCCGTCCCGGGCGACGGTGACGGTGCGCTCGCCGTCCCGGATCACGGCGGTCGCCGCGGTGCCCTGGAAGGTGCGGTCGACCTCGCCGGCGAACGTGATCGGCCCTTCGAGCACGTGCGGCCCACGGTCGGCGCCGGGCACCATGTCCAGATAGCTCGAGCCGGCCAGGCCGTCGACCTCGGCGCGCCGGATGTCGGCGACCCCGAAGTAGGTGTGCAGGGCCTCTTCGAAGGTGAACGGTTCGTCGCCGGTGTTAGTGACGGTCAGCAGCAGCGCGAGCTCGTTCTCGCCCATCCGCACCCGGTAGTCGCAGGTGAAGGAGTGCGGCCACAGTGCCCGGGTGTGCTCGGTGTCGGTGAGGGCGAGGATCACCTCGACCCATTGGCCGTCGGTGGTCGCACCGACCAGGCCCCACTCGGTGGTGCGGGCGAAGCCGTGCGCCGGGGTGGCGGTGCCGTCCGGGCCGTCGGCGAACCAGGGGAAGCAGATCGGCACCCCGCCGCGGATCGCCTTGTCCGTGCGGTAGACCGCGTGATCGCTGACCCAGAGCACCTCGGTGCCCAGCGGCCGCCAGGAGGTGACGTGCGCGCCGTGCAGGTAGACCTCGCCGGCGCAGGCCGGGACGTCGATCTGCACGACGGGCAGCCCGCTGTGGCCGGTGGTGACGCGCACGCCGTCGGGCAGGGTCTGGTCGGAGGAGGGCACCGTCATGGACGGCAGGCTACCGGCGGGCGCCGGTCCCGACCGGGCCGGCCGCGACGACCGGGCCGGCCGGGTTCGCCCGGAGCGGCCTTCGGCCCGGTCCGCCCTCCCGCGCGGACGAAGTCGTCGACTCCCGTCCCACCCGTCACATTCGGGGGGAGTTCGTCCGCGCCGGCGTTGTTGATCCGCGCGGTCAGGAGGCCGCCGGGCCGGGCTTGGGCTGCCGGCGGGGGACGTCAGGGGGCCGCCGGGCCGGGCTTGGGCATGATGATCCAGGCCAGGAGGTAGGCCAGGATGCCGCCGCCGGCGACGAGGGCGAGCACCACGGCGAGGATCCGGACCAGGGTCGGGTCGATGCCGAAGTAGGCGGCGATGCCGCCGCAGACGCCGCCGATCATCTTGTCGGAGGTGGACAGGGTCAGGCGGCGGTAGGGGCGTTCCGGAGTGGTCATGGGCATGAGTCTGCTGGGTCCGCGGCCGGACCGGATCAGGGGCGACCCCGGATCGGACCCGGCCGCGGCCCCGGAGCGGATCAGGGTCGGTAGTCCTCGATGCCGGGGGCCTCGTCCAGCGCGATCACCGAGCGCAGCCCGGTGGGGGCGGTCGGATCGGCCCTGGACACCGACGACGAGCGGGTCGACGGCAACGCCGATTGCACCGCCAGCGCGAGGTCGGCCGGGCCGAACAGGGAGGTTGCCGGGGCCGGCCCGACCGTGGCCGCGGCGGTCCAGATACCGGTGCGGGTGAGCGAGCGCTCCGCGCAGGCCTGGGCGATCAGCCGGCCCCAGGCGGCGCCGGTCGCGTAACCGTCGAGCGTGCGCACCCCGGCGGTTCCGGCGGCTTCGGGTCCGATGGCGGCGGCGAGCGAGGAGACGGTGACGGCCGCCGGGTAGTCGGACCCGAAGGCCGGCGCCGGCGTGGCCACGAAGAGGCGCTGCCCGGCGGCGGTCACCGCATCGGCCGGCCACGACCCGGGGTCGAATCCGTCGGCCAGGGTGAGCACGGGCACCGCCGGCCCGCCGGTGAGCACGCCGGCCACGGGCGGCGGCGTCACCGGCGCGACCACCGCGCGGACGGCGGGCCAGTCGGCGGCCGCGTCCTCGGCGGTCCGGACCTGCAGGTCCAGACCGTTCTCCCGGGCCCACCAGCGCGCGCCCTGCTCGACGTTCTGCGCGGTCGCCGACCCGTCGGAGAGCACGCCGACGGTGTCGCCGGCGGCCAGGGCGCCGCTGCGCAGCAGGTACTGCAGGCCGTTGATGGCCAGGATGTCGGCGGTCGCCCCGACGACGATCGGCCGGGTCGGTCCCAGCTGGGCTGACGATCCGGTCGGCATGAGGGTGGGAATCTGGTCGGCCGCGATCGACGCGGCCAGCGCGCCCGTACCACCGGCATCGGCCCCGTCCGCGGCGGTGGTCCCGTCGGTGCGGGTCCCGTCGGCCATGGTCCCGTCGGTTCCGGTCGGTGCCGGGCCGGTCGCGCCCGGGTCCGAGCCGGTGGTCGCATCCGAGGCCGGCCCAGCGCCCGGGACGGTCGAGCCGGGCGGCAGGCCGGACGGGCCGGACGTCGGAGCGGGTGCCGCGTCGGTGCCGGACGCCGACGCCGGGTCCGCGTCCGGTCCGGCCTTGAGCAGCACCAGCCCGAGGACCGAGGTGCCGACGGTCCGGTAGGCCGCGGCGGGGTCCGCCGGGATGCCGTCGTCGCCGGCCGCGCGAATCCCGATGCTGCGCCCGCAGAGCCCGCCGCTGCCGTTGACGGCGCGTTGCCAGAGCCGGATCCCGTCGGTGAATCCGGCATCCCGGCCGGGGTCGGCGAGCACGCCAAGGTCGATCGTGCTGTCGGTGACGCCGGGCCCGGTGAGCAGGCCGTCCGGCGTCACCGGGGTGATGGACACCGAGGTGGTGGCCGTGGTCGCGGCGGTCCGGGCGTCCGCGGCCCCGGGAGTGGGCAGCGCCGGGCGGTCGAGCACCGAGGTGCATCCGGCCGCGAGCGCGGCCAGCAGGGCGCCGGCGACCAGCACCGCCGGGCGGCGGCGTGGACGGCGGGCACGGGAACTCACCCGTCCAGCGTCGCATGGTCACGCCGGCGGCCGGGACCGCGGCCGGCGCGGGCCCGGCCGCGGGGGCGTTGTCCCCCGGCCCCGGCCGGCGGGGCCCCGCCGCCCCCCCAGCGCCGGCCGGGGCGCCCGCCGCGGGCACGCCAATGCGGGCCGGCG